>CALCEM010000052.1 GCA_937900285.1 uncultured Fretibacterium sp.
CCCCCCCCCCTATCTTTAACGGGGCACGCTTTATTTCTTTGTCCTGAAACTTGTCAACTATTCCGCAGAAAACAAAATCATTATTGCTGATTGCATTATATAAGCTCGATAAAAAATTTTTCTTTAATAAGTCATCGCTGTCAGTAAAGCACAAAAATTCACCTGACGCATTTTTGATCCCGGTATTACGCGAGCCGCCGGGACCTTTATTAACTTCGTGATGAATTATTTTAAATTTGCGCCCGGAATTTTTTAAAACATCTTCAGCGATTTTCATCGTGTTATCCGTACAAACATCATCAATTAAAATTATTTCGAGATTTTCATAATCTTGATTGATGACGCTTTCAAGAGTATTTTTTATAAATTTTTCCACATTATACGCCGGGATAATAACGCTAATTAAATCAGACATGGCGCAACGTCACTCCTTGTAAAAACTAAATTTCTAAGTGGGAAGATTATACCCCCCCCTCTTCATCATTAAATTCTGCTTCATTGACAACGTGAGAAAGCTCGTAAAATTTTGCAAATTTCAAAAATCTTAAATATGAAAGATTAACGCAATGTATAAAACCCCACCAGCCAAGCAAAAAAAATCTGCCTAAAACATAATATTTAAAAAATTCAAGCGTCATGCAACCGAATAATCTCCAGTTTGAATAATTTTTATTTTGAATTATTGCGCGTTCTGCTAATTTGTCCGAAGATTTGTTAAATTTATCTACTGTTTGGGATATGCTCAAAAATGAATAATGATCTATAAAATTTTTACATTTTCCGAAAGTCGCGGAAGGATTTATTTTTATAACGTCATCGTGGTCTAATTTTCCGCTCATAACCCAATAATCCCGATTATATAATCTTATTTCGCGAGAATAATGTTTAACCCATTTATTTGCGTGTTTCATTCCCGGATAAATATCACCTATCGGCAAAATATAACCGTTTTTATTTCCATCGAGCTTAATTTTTAAAATTTCTTCATGCAGTTCCGGCGAAATAACTTCATCACCATCGAGACGCAAAACCCATTTATATTTACACTGTTCCTCTGCAAATTTAACCTGTTCGCCGACGTTATTCCATTTGTGAAAAATAATTTTAGCTCCGTAAGATTCTGCAATTTTAATTGTGTCATCAGTGCTTCCGGAATCAACAATTACAATTTCATCAACTAAATCTCTCGCAGACTTTAAAACTTTTGGCAGCCTTTTTTCCTCGTTTAACGTAATCATATAAAGCGATAATTTATCGATGTACATTTTTTTATTTACTCCTGTAATAATCTGCGTACCATTTTACAAAATTTTTCAAGCCTTCGCACAAATTAATTTTAGGTTTGAAATTAAAATTTTTTTCGAGTTCCGACGTATCAGCGTAAGTGATCGGAACATCTCCGGCCTGCATCGGTAATAATTCGATGTGATCATTTAAATTAAAATTTTCGTCTAATAAATTCGCGTTCAACATTTCATCACATAAAATTTTCACGAACTCCATTAAATTTTCCGGCTTGCCTCGTCCGATGTTATAAATTTTAAAATTTTCCGGCTGATGCTTCATTACTAAAAATATGCCGTTCACTATATCGTCTATATATGTAAAATCTCTTTCGCAGTTTCCATAATTGAAAATTTGAATTTTTTTGCCTGAGATTAATTTATCAGCGAATTTAAAATAAGCCATGTCGGGCCGTCCGGAAGGTCCGTAAACAGTGAAAAATCTTAAACCAGTCATTTGAATTTTATATAAATTATTATATGCGTATGCTAATAACTCATTGCTTTTTTTTGTAGCTGCATATAACGAAACTGGATGATCTGTCATGTCACTCGTTGAAAATGGGATTTTGCTGTCAGCACCGTAAACAGAAGATGACGAAGCAAATATTAAATGCCTTAAATTTTTTGAATGTCTGCACGCTTCGAGAATATTATAAAAGCCCATTATATTAGAATTTATATAAGCGTCCGGGTTTTCAATTGAATATCTTACGCCGGCTTGGGCTGCCAAATTCACGACGATAAACGGATTAATTTCGTTAAAAATATTTTGAGTTAAAATTTTATCTGAAATGTCGCATTTTATGAATTTGAAATTATTATATTTTTTGAGCGTTTCAAGCCTCGATAATTTTAAATTTACATCATAATATTCGTTTAAATTATCAATTCCGATAACGTTAAAGCCCTCTGATAATAATTTCTGCGTCAATGCCGAGCCAATAAAGCCAGCTGAACCAGTAATTAAAATATTTTCGCCAAATAAATTTATTTCACTCACAAAAAAATCCCCTTTTATGCGTTAAATCAAACCAGCGCATTTTAAAATTTTACAGAATAATAATATAATCGCACTGAAAAATTTTTTAAATCTTTAAAGTAGAAAGGGTAATAAAATAAATTGCGTAACAAGAATTTAGAAAAATCATATTCACCCGATAACATTGAACAGAAATTATATTCAGAATGGATTAATAACGGACTTTTTAACGCTGAAATTAATCCGGAAGCTGAAGCGTTTTCTATCGTTATCCCTCCGCCTAATATTACGGGGTCGTTACATGTTGGTCACGCATTCGATCATACTTTTCAGGATATTATGGCGCGTACTAAACGCATGGAAGGTTATAGCGTTTTATGGCTGCCTGGAACTGATCACGCTGGGATCGCCACTCAAAACGTTGTAGAAAAAGATCTCGCTAAAAAAAATATTTCACGTTACGATTTGGGACGCGAAGAATTTATAAAAAAGGTTTGGGAATGGCGCGAGCTTTACGGCTCAAGAATTATAAACCAGATGAAACGGCTCGGAAATTCCTGTGATTGGCGGCGCGAAAGATTTACGCTCGATGAAGGATTATCGCGTGCAGTCAGGACGGTATTTGCGAGATTATACAAAAAGGGTTTAATTTATCGCGGAAAATATATCGTTAATTGGTGTCCGAGATGTTGTACAGCTATTTCAGATTTAGAAGTCGAGTACGAAGACCAGCAGGGAAATTTTTATTATGTTAAATATCCATTGGTTGAGGATTGCGAAGAAAAATATATTACAGTCGCAACGACAAGGCCAGAAACTATAATCGGAGATGTAGCGATCGCAGTTCATCCGAGATCAGAGAAATTTAAAAATTTAATCGGTAAACATGTCCGCGTGCCTTTAGGTGGCAGAGAAATTCCAATAATTGAGGACAATATGGTCGACCCTGAATTTGGAACGGGCTGCGTGAAAATTACTCCAGCTCACGACCCAAATGATTTTTTAGTCGGCTTAAATCATAATTTAGAACAAATTCAAGTGATCAACGCTGATGGAATTATGAACGATAACGCCGGAAAATATAAGGGCATGACAATTATTGAAGCTCGTAAAAAATCCGCTGAAGATTTAGAGGCCGAAGGATATTTATTGAAGGTTGAAATTATTAATCATTCCGTTGGACATTGTCAAAGATGCGGGACGACCGTTGAGCCTTATTTATCTGAGCAGTGGTTCGTAAAAACTAAACCGTTAGCACAAAAAGGAATCGAAGCAGTTAAATCAGGTCGCATTAAATGGATTCCGGAACAATGGGAAAAAACTTATTTTAACTGGATGGAAAATATTAGGGATTGGTGTATCTCTCGTCAATTATGGTGGGGGCATCGTATACCTGCTTGGACTTGTTCGGACTGCGGACATATTACAGTTTCGGAAAATGATCCGGCTGAATGCGAAAATTGTAAGAGTAAAAATATTTCTCAGGACAGCGATGTATTAGATACTTGGTTCAGTTCTGCTTTATGGCCCTTTTCAACGATGGGATGGCCCGATCAAACTCCGGAATTAAAATATTTTTATCCCACTTCGTTAATGGTGACGGGATTTGACATTATATTTTTCTGGGTCGCTCGTATGATAATGATGGGGCTTGAATTTATGGGGGATGTTCCGTTCAGAGATGTATACATACATTCATTAATACGTGACGAGCACGGCAAAAAGATGAGCAAAACTAAAGGCAACGTAATAGATCCGTTAATTATGATCGACAAATACGGAGCTGATGCGCTGCGCATGACTTTAGCAGCTTTATCGGTTCAAGGACGAGACATTTTATTATCTTCGACAAGAATCGAGACGTATAGATTTTTCATGAATAAATTATGGAACGCTGCACGCTTCGCCCTGATGAATCTCGATGATGAAGAAAATAAAATTATTCCCGAAAATTTAAGACTGCACGACAAATTTATTTTAAATCGAGTAAACGAAATGGCAGGGAATATTAAAAATTTAATTGACACTTATGACATTGGGACGGCCGCAAGAAATTTATATGATTTTGTTTGGGGAGATTTATGCGACTGGTATTTAGAAATGTCGAAGCCCGCCCTAAAAGGTGACGAAGGTGAAGAGAGGCGTAAAACTTCCGCCGGAGTTCTGGAATATGTTTTTAAAAATACTCTCAAAATGCTTCACCCGTTTATACCGTTCATAACTGAAGAATTATGGCGCGCATTCGGTTACGAAGGATTTATAATGCGTTCATCATGGCCGGAAGTTGAGAATAAATATATTTTTGTCGGCGTTAATGATTCAATGAAAATTTTTCAGGATGTCGTGAGGAATTTAAGAAATTTACGCGCTGAAGCCCATGTAAATCCGCAGCAATGGTTAAATAATGCAGTGATTCGCGTTGATGAAAAAATAAATTCTCATGAGATTTTAAAAAATTCTCTGGATCAAATTAAAAATTTATGCCGCATTCACGAAATTATTTTAACGAGTTCTGAAACAAATTGCGGGCCTTCGCTTTCGTCCGTAACGGGAGACATTGAAATTAAATTACCAGTTGGTGATATTTTGGATGTCGATAAGGAAATTTTAAGGCTCGAACAGGAAATTAAAAACATCGAGAAAAATATAAACATGAGCAAAAATAAATTAAGTAAACCCGATTTTATTTCACGCGCACCGGCTGAAGTTGTAGAAAAAGAGCGCGGAAGAGTTTCAGAGGGTGAAGCTCAAATTAAAAGGTTGCACGAAAATTTAAAGAGTCTGGGAAAATAAAAAATATTATCTGCACGTCCTGTTTAAAAATAAATTTTGGGATGTGCAAATTTTTTTTTGAGTATAAATTTGTGATAGAATTTCTAAAATTTTAAGCCCTTGCATTTACGGGGCAATTTTAATTTTTAATTTGTAAAGGAGTCCTTAATTCTTAATCATGAGAACAGAATTGCTGGGGCAGGAGAAAAATATTGTAAAAATAAAACTTGAAATCGAAGCGAATGAATTTCAAAAAGCAATTAACAAGTCAGTAAACGAATTATCTAATCAAGTGCGTATACCCGGATTCCGCAGAGGTAAAGTGTCAAGAAATATCCTTGAAATGAGATTTGGCCGTGCTGCAATTTATGAGGATGCTCTCGAAAGATTAATGCCTGAAAATATTCAGAAGATCGTCGAAGATTATGACCTTGAACCTTTAGACAATCCGAAATTAAATATTACTGAAAAAATCGAAGAAGGCAAAAATATTATTTGCGAGCTAGTTTTTGAAGTTAAGCCGGAAGTAAATTTACCTGAGATCGAAAATTTAGAGCTTGAAAAGGTTACGCCAAAAGTTTCAGATGATGACGTAAAAAATTTATCTAAAAGATTACGCGTACAAAATGCAAAAGTTAACGCGGTCGACCGTCCAGTAAAAGACGAAGATTTAATCGATGTTGAATTAACGATCAGAACTTTAAATGAAGACGGTTCAGAAAGCTCAGAGCAACCAAAACAGGAAGTTACTCACGAAAAAATTAATTTAGCTGATCAAACTGTGCGCGTTGCTGTTCGTGATGCTTTAATCGGACATTCAAAGGGCGATACATGCGAAGCAGTTTTTAACGTTGAAAATAATCACGCAGATAAATTATTAGCCGGCAAAAAAGTAAAATACATAATGAAAATTGAAGGCGTTTCAGAATACGAGATGCCCGAATTAAATCAGGATTTCTATAAAAAATTATTTGGCGATAATACAGAAATCGATGACGAAAATAAATTTAATGAAAGATTGCGCAATGATATTAACGAAGAAGTTACGCGCGAAACTGAAACGGATTTAAGAAACCGCGCTGTTGATTTAGTTGCGAAAAATTCCAGCGTTGAAGTCCCGGAAGATTTAATCATCCGTCAAAGAATGAATATGCGCGCCTCCGATGAAGAGTGGGCAAAATCTAACGGAGTCGACGTTAAAACAGCTTTTGGACTTGACACAAAAGAAGGCCGCGAAGGTTACGAAAAATTATTACAGACCCGCGCTGAAAATGGAGTCAGAACAGCTCTAATAATTGATGCTGTAGAAAAAAAATATGATATTAAAATCGAGTCCGAAGATTTAGAAGCAGCTTTTGAAGCTCAGGCCAAACAATTCGGAATTACAAAGCCCGTTATAGCAGATTATTTTTACAAGAACAGGAAAGCCCTCGAAAGATTGACGGACGAAATAAGATTTAACAAGATCGCCGATGCTTTGATCGCAAACATGAAAATTAAAGAAGTCGAAAATTTAAGCGATGAAAATAATAATAATAATGAAAATAACGAAAATAATTCCGGGAGCAATTAAATAGATGTCGTATTATATTCCCTATGTAATAGAACAGACCGGACGCGGTGAACGCAGTTATGATATTTATAGCCGGTTATTAAAGGATCGAATAATATTTTTAGGCTCTGAAATTGTCGATGATGTAGCAAACTCTGTTGTTGCGCAGTTATTATTTTTGGAGAGCGAAGACCCCGACAAAGATATTAATTTATATATAAACAGTCCCGGCGGAAGTGTAACAGCAGGACTTGCGATTTATGACACGATGCAATATATAAAAAGTCCAGTCTCAACGATTTGCGTGGGGTTGGCTGCGTCGATGGCTGCGGTTTTATTGGCCGGAGGTGCTAAAGGTAAAAGGCTCGCGCTTCCAAATGCAGAAGTTATGATCCATCAACCTTTAGGCGGTGCACGCGGTCAAGCCAGCGATATAGAAATTCAGGCGAAAAATATTTTAAAAGTTAAAGAGCGCATGAATAAAATTTTAGCTTCACACACCGGCCAGGAACTTAAAAGGATCGCAAAAGATACTGACAGAGATAATTACATGACTGCTGAAGAGGCTTTAAAATACGGCCTGATTGATAAAATAATCGAAGCGAGAAATTAAATGCCAGATAAAAAAAATTCTAACAACAACAATAATAATAATACTGAAGACAGGTGCTCATTTTGCGGAAAGCCCAGAAGCGCGGTTGAAGAATTATTTGACGGGCCGGGCGGACAAATTCATATTTGTGATGAGTGCGTGACGGTCTGTAATATCATGATGGACGGCAATAGAGCAGCAGCGAGAAATTTAGAAAACGGCGTATATGATTCAGGCTCGCAATATAATAACAATTCTGCGATAAGACCGAAAGATTTAGCCGAATATTTAGATCAATACGTTATCGGGCAGTCTCATGCAAAAAAAATTGTTTCGGTTGCCGTTTATAATCATTATCAGCGAGTAAAAAATAATTTGGGAATCAAAAACCCTGAAGTTGAATTACAAAAAAGTAATGTTTTATTGCTCGGTCCGACTGGTTCGGGAAAAACTTTAATTGCTCAGACGCTGGCAAAAAAATTAAATGTTCCGTTCGCGATCGCTGATGCTACAACTTTAACAGAAGCCGGATACGTCGGCGAAGATGTAGAAAATATTTTAGTGAGATTATTGCAGGCAGCTGATTACGATTTGAAGGCGGCTGAACGCGGAATAATTTATTTAGATGAGATCGACAAGATTGCGCGTAAATCTGAATCAACTTCAATCACTCGCGATGTTTCAGGCGAAGGAGTTCAGCAGGCTTTATTAAAAATTTTGGAGGGAACAATTTCAAATATTCCGCCTAAAGGTGGCCGCAAACATCCTCACCAAGAATTTATACAGGTTAATACGGAAAATATTTTATTTATATGCGGTGGAGCTTTTGACGGATTAGAGCCGATAATTGCGCGGAGAACTTTACAAAAGTCTATGGGCTTCGGCAGTGAATTAGCAAAGAAAAACGGAGCTTATGAAATTTTGAGCAAAGTCCAGCCGGAAGATTTAATAACGTTCGGATTTATTCCGGAATTAGTTGGGCGTATACCAGTTTTAGCGACGCTCGAAGAATTGGACAAAGCAGCATTTATAAAAATTTTACAAGAACCTAAAAACGCACTCGTTAAACAGTACGCAAAAATTTTTGAAATGGAGAATGTTAATTTAGAATTTACTCCGGAAGCTCTTGACAGGATCGCAGACCTTGCAGTCGAGAAAAAAACGGGCGCACGCGGTTTGCGTTCGATTATGGAGAATTTAATGTTAGATGTAGAATTTGAATTACCTTCAATGAGCGAGGAAGAGAAATCAGGGAAAAAATTAATTATTACTCCGGAATTTGTCGACGGTAAAATAAATTTTGGTGAATTATTGAAATGAGTAATAATAAAATTCGGCTTGAGGCTACATGTTTCAGGCCGGATCAAGTTTCTATTATTTCGACTGACCTCCCTGAAATTGCAATCGCTGGACGTTCAAACGTTGGAAAATCTTCGCTTATAAATTCGTTATTGGGAATAAAGCTCGCAAAAACCGGGCAGACTCCGGGAAAAACAAGAAGCATAAATTTTTATAACGTTGATGAAAAATTCAGGCTTGTAGATTTGCCGGGATATGGTTACGCAGCAAGAAGCAAGGACGAGCGCAATAAATGGCTTAAACTTGTTGAGAAATATATTTCAGAACGAAAAAATTTAAAATTTGTCTGCCACCTCGTAGATTTTCGGCACGGACTTTTAAAAAATGACCGCGAGCTTCAAGAATGGTTAAACAGTTTTGAAATAAATATTTTTGTAGTATTCACGAAAGCTGATAAAATTTCAAAAGGAAAATGGAAATTAACACGCGACAATTATATTAAAGAGGGATTATTTTCGATTGATGTGCCGTTGATTACTTCAGCTGAAAATAAATCAGGCATCGATGAACTGAAAAAATTTATTAATATTAATTTGAAAATTACGGAGGAGAAAAAATGAAAAATAAAAATAAAAATTCAACTGACGGGAATATTTATATACCTTATGAAAAACGTTCCGGAAATGAATCAATTGTATATTTTACTCGTGATTTGTCAGCAGAAGGCTTAAAAAAAATTTACGACACTATAAACAAAAATTTAACCGGCAAAATTGCAATTAAATTACATACCGGCGAACCAAAAGGCCCAAATATTATCCCCCGCGAATGGGTTAAGGATTTAATAAATAATAAAATTCCCGGAGCGCATATCGTCGAAACAAATGCATATTACGAGGGCGGACGCTACACGACTGAAGATCACAGAAAAACTATTGAGATTAACGGCTGGAATTTTGCGCCAGTCGACATAATGGACGAATTTGGCTGCGCTACTATACCAATTAAGAACGGCAATCATTTTCACGGGATGTCAGTCGGGAAAAATATGTTAAATTATGATTCAATGCTCGTATTAACGCATTTTAAAGGGCACGTGATGGCAGGCTTCGGAGGCTCAAATAAAAATATTGGGATCGGCTGCGCTGATGGCAGAATCGGTAAAGCAATGATCCACACAACTCCCGGACAAAATAATCAATGGGACATCGCTAACGAAGAATTAATGGAAAGGATCGCGGAGTCTGCAAAATCTACGGTCGATTATTTTAAAAATAAAATTTCGTTTATAAATGTTCTGCGCAACATGTCAGTTTCATGCGATTGCGAGGGCGTAGCGGCTCAACCTGTTGTAACTCCAAATATTGGTATTTTGGCTTCGCTTGATATTTTAGCGATCGATCAGGCTTCTGTTGATTTGGTGTACGCATTGCCGAAAAATTTTAACGCTGATTTAGTCGAGCGAATGGAATCACGTCACGGCCTTCGCCAATTAACTTACATGAAAGAACTAGGAATGGGAAACGACAAATATATTTTAACGGACATTGACAACGGAAATAAAAAAATTTCACTGGCTGAAGCAGTCTCAGGAGTAAAAGCATTTAAAGGCTAAATAAAATTTTGCGCGGGGGATTTTAAATTTTTATCATTATTATTATTATTTCCCGCGTCCTTTAAATAAATTTTTCCGGGCAGTTACATTCAGCATTTAAATTTAAATTTTTTGAGTTCAGCCAGTCGCTTCCAGGATGAAAATTTAACGCCAGATATGAAGCTGTTTGCAAATGTAAGCATTTAATATTTATATTTATATTTGTTCCTGATTTAGATTTATAATTTATTCCGCCGATCCCTTTTAATCTGAGCGAGTTAAAAATTTTAGGTTTATATTTTCTTAAAAATTTACGCGTATTCAAATCAATTAAATTAATTCTTATAACCTGATGCAAATAATTAAATTTGTTCCAGTCATGTAATTTATTATTATCGATTAAATATTTTTTTAAATCATGTACGCCCCCGCAAGCTTCAATTTTTGACGCAAGTTTAATCAAATACGGACATGTCAGCCAAAAATTATTTGGGAACGGCTTTAATTTTGAATTTAGAGACTTGCAAAATATAACTTGAATTTTTCCGTGTGAACAAATTTTTACAGGATTTATTATTAAATTTTGATCCAGGTCATTATTATATTTCAGAGCATGACACAAATAAGGAGACCAATTAAAAACGATCTCCCGATTAAAATTTTTAAAATTAAAATTAAATTTAAAATTAATTATCTCTGTCAATATTATTATTATTTCTGTCGCGCGAATAATTATTATTATTATTATTTCCGTTAGATCTTCGGCCATGTCCTGAGCGTGCGGAATTTCTGGCATTTAAATCCGTAATTTTTGCTTCACTTGTTTTCATGAAGGCGGCCATTTTCTTTTCAAAGCTGTCAACCTCATCGGATGCATTTTGATTTTGGTTCTGATTCTGCAAAATTTTTTTTGGCTGAGGTCTCGGAGCAGGTGCAGGGCGTTCAATGGCTTGTTTAATTGAAAGATCGATGCGACCTTTTTCGTCAATTTTTACGATTTTAGCTTTTACTTTATCCTGAACAGAAATAACATCAGAAATATTTTTAACGAAATTATAAGACAATTCAGAAATATGTATCATGCCTTTACGTCCGGACGGAAGAATTTTAACGAAAGCTCCATAAGGCATTAACTGCTCGACCGTACAATTTACTATTTCACCGACGCTAATATTATTTAATGCGTCATCTGACATTTTGAAATTCTCCTTTAAAAATTTTATAGCTTAAACAAAAAATATTTTATTACATCCATCGCCATTCTGGACGCGATCCCGATTCGAGCCTGCGACATAAAAATAAACCTTTTGATTTAAAATGCCTGCTTCTCGCATCGTACCAGATCATTAAAGTTCCAGGTTGTTTATTAAGCACCAATTTTAACACGGCACCATCAACAATAGGTCCGTACCATGCTATAACCATTTCGCCGGGTGCGAGCGTTGGGCGTAATTTCTGCCATTTTAATTTATTTGGACGTTCCTGCGGAAATTGGAGCATTATTTTCAGGGCGTTGCGTGCGCTTTTAAAATTTAACAGTGATGATTTACTGATTTTTATATCTTGAATGTTATAAAATTTTATTCTGCTTCCATGAACGTTTAAATATTTATCCTGAAATTTTATGCCTTTTGTATTGCAGATTAAATTATTAAAATTTATCAACCCTGAAGATTTTATTTTTATATCTGGAACGAGCGAATATATTTTTATTTCGTTATTATTTCCCCGTGCTGCATGAACTTCTGGAAATGATTTTGTGAAATCCATGCCGGAATATACTCGAACATGTTTTTTAAATAGCCTGCTAAATAATTTAGATAGAGCTTTCATGTTTAATAAATATTTTTAAATTTCTGCGCCGGAAACCAACGAGCTTAAAGCCTTCTGGATTCTCGTAAACGGTTCTGGTAAATCCATCGTCCGGGCTGCTTCAACTAATAACGCGGCCGCCTGTTGAATTTCATCAGAGCGTGTATTGTCAGGAAAAATTAACCGTAAAGGTGCGCTAACTCCATCAGCCTGCAATAAAAATACGTTATCTTCTGCAGTGCTTTCGACGTGTCCAATTGCTTCAAGCGGCTGGTGATTTGATTGAGCAATTAATACAGCTTTCACTCTTCCGAAATTTTTTAAAGGGTTTAAAATATCCATATCGTTACAGATCCATAAGGCCGGATTAACTTCAACTGAATCAAGTAAGCTCTGTAAAATTAATTCTTCGCGTAAATAAGTATCGAGAGCGTTACCATATAAAATTTTTTCGAGTCTCGTAGGTCTTACAGGATCGGTATATCTAAAATCTAAAGGAATACCCCGAACATCTACAACTAAAGAAGAACCTCGCACAGAATTTTCGCTACCTTCGATATAAATATAACCGAGTCCGCTGCTGTTAGCCATTTTTAATTTATATGCTCCTTCCGTGAAAATTTTAATATTTCATAATATATTATATTCGGCCATGAAATTAAAAAAAATAAAATTCCGCGCTGAAAATTGACAAAAAATTTTAACATGATATATTTTTCACGCCAAAAATTTGCGGGCTTGTAGCTCAGTGGATAGAGCGACAGCCTCCTAAGCTGTAGGTCGGCAGTTCGAATCTGCCCAAGCTCGCCATATTTATTATTTATTATTTAAATGTTCTCGATGTCGGGTATTTTATTTTTGCGGAGTCTACTGCTTTCACAAGATTTTCACGGATATTTTTAAGCGGTGTATTAACATCATTTGAATTTAAAATTAATTTATTCTTGATCTTCAAATTTTCGCCGATTATATTAATTTCATATGGAGCTGTTTCCATCTGTAAAAAATTGTCGAGATTTGATTTAATATTTTTCAGCGAGTTTACATTTTTCGCATTTAAAATAATATTTCCGTCGATCAACAAATTATTATTTTTTTCGTCAATTGCTGTCCTCAAAATATTTAATGAGTATTTACGATTGACCGGGATATTTTTTTCGCGCAACGTCTTTAAAGTTGTTTCGAGCCTTTTATTTGTTTCGGGGTGATTCATGTAAATCCCAGCGTTAATAATTGGCTTCGTGAAATCGTCATATAAAAATTTTTCAAATAATACAACCATTCCGGCAGGGTTATAACCGGATTCGATTAGCGCTTCAAGCCCTAAGCTGTCCGCCTCTTTTTCAAATTCTATCGTGTAACCGCTAGTAATAGCAACCTGCGCAACTTGTGCCAAAATTATAGGGGCTGCTGCTCCTCCGCTCGCTAACATTACGGCCAAAGCTCCGAGAGTAACTTTATTTGATTTTGCCATCATTCGTAAACTATGACTGCGGTCGGCGTGAATCATTTCGTGAGCCATTACGGCAGCTATTTCAGAATCATGATGTAAAATATTTAAAATTCCAGTCGTGAAAAATATAAAGCCTCCCGGCAAGCAGAAGGCATTTATAACATCAGATTTAATTAAATAAATATTCCAGTCGATCCGCCGGGACATATGAGGCTCAAGCCTGTTTAAAATCATATCTAATCTCGCTGTTATAACTGGATCGGAAATTATTTCAAAATGTTTTTTTATTTCGGGCAATGCTTTTTTTCCAATTTCGACCTCGCGCTTTAAATTTTTGTCGCCCTTATCATCGCAAAATCCAAAACCCAAATTTAAATTTAAACTCAACGCCGAAATAATTATAAAAATTAAAACCCGGCGCATAAATTAAATTAATGATCCTCCCATACGGGCATAACTCGCAGCAACGTTTTTACCTTTTGCGCGCCCGACAAGCTGCGTCCTCAAACCTGAAGAATGTTTTTTTAACTCGTTTATTGCTTCATCTTCTGCGTTCATGATGCTCCCTGCTAATTCATGCGTCTGGTTGATTAAGTCCTGTAATTCTTTATCGTCCGGGAACATTTCCAAAACGTGACCGCTAAAATTTAATTTTATGTCGTCCGAAGCATTCCCTAATAATTCGCGCCACTCAAAAATTAACGCTTGAATTTGCGTCACGATATTATCTTTTTTTTCAATAATCCGGCTTAATTCGTCCATATCTCCATCGAGAATTATAGTTTCAAGTTCCCGCGAGATCATTGCGCGTAAAGTTCTGCATAATTTCAACTCGCGAGCTATTAAATCTTTTGCGCCAGATAATATTTTTTTATCCTGCAAGCGTAAAACTTCCTGATTTAGCATTTTTATTCACGGCCGCATTAACTGTTTTTAATTCGCGCGGAGCTGGTTGGACTTTTGGTTTTTCGCCTTTTAATTCGGACATTGCGCTTGCAAATTCTGCATCGTCCGGGTGTTCTTTTTGATAATCCTGCAACAATTTCATTAAAGCTTCTTCCCAAGTTGCTTTTAATTCTTCGAGCATACTTTTAACGACTCTGATATTTTCGGGATCTTTTTTAATATTCGCGTCAATTAATAAATTATGCATGTAATCATAAAGGCCGTTTAATTTTTGTCCCATCTCGCCGGCTTTTTCTACATTTAGCGTCACCATTAATTCACGTAAAACACCCTGAGCGCGTAAAATTTCTTTATTGGCAAGTTCATAATCCGGAACTCCGCCGTTAATTTTGCCGATCATAGCATTTTCAGCGATATTACACGCTTTTATACCAATATCATAAGTGATCAATAATAATTGTTCTTTCGTAGCAGTTTGAATACGTGTAGCCTGATAAGTAAATTGCGCGTTATTGTTATACATTAAATTCCAACCCCCTGAAATTCTTTATCATTCGTTGTTTTATTTATCGGTTAATAATTTGAAATGTTTAAAATAAAATGCGTTTATATTACCAGATTTTTTATATTTTTCACGCTAAATTTTTTTATTTCACGGCCGAATGTCAAGCGAGAATAAAATTTTTTAAGCACAGTCCCAAAACTGCACCGAATAATATTATTAACTGCGGAAATTTTTTAAATAATTCAAATCTCGAAATAACATAACATATTACGAATATAAAAATTAAAATTATTCCGGGCATTAAATTATTTAAATCCGGAATTAGCGGACGTGTCAGCGTGATAAATGCCGACATCAATAAACCAGCTACAGCCGGACGTAAAATTTTTTGAAACGCCGCAAATTTTTTCTGCAAATTCTCAGAACCCCGCGAAACTATATATAACAAGATCGCTATTATTAAAATTGGAGTTCCGATTAATGCAACCGTTGCAAATAACGAGCCGGCAAAATTTCCAAACCTATACCCCACAAATGTAGCAGCGTTTAAAGCCACCGGGCCGGGTGTCATTTGAGCAAGCGCGATCGTCTGCTGAAATAATTTTTCTGTCAGCCATTGAGAATTTATTACAAGTTCTCGATGTATAAAAGGTATCGTCGCTAATCCTCCGCCGAAAGCTCCGAGCGCAATTTTTGAAAACACCAGCATTAATTTTAAAATCACGTTCATTTTTTTAAATACATCCCTAAACCTGAAATTATTCCGCCGATTGCTAAAGCCAAAAACGGATGAACTCCCAAAAATGTAACGCTCAACGCAGTAATAATAAACGCAATAAAATTTATTACGCCGGACGCAGAATTTTTTATCATTTTGTATAACGAGTTCCAGACCACTACGGCGACACCTGCTCCAGCTCCTGAAAAAAATGCGTTTAAATATGGGTTCGATAAATTTGCGATGATTATTCCGGATAATAATAATATCGTTAAAAATGGCGCTGTTGCTGTCCCTAAAACTGCCGCGACCGCTCCAAAAGTTCCACCCATTGCGCGACCTGCAACATATGAAAGATTTGTAGCAATTGGGCCGGGCACTGCTGTAGCCAATACGATCATGTCTGAAATTTCTTCATCCGAAAAAATTTTTAATGCCCGAAGTTCAGATTCAATAACTCCGAGCATGACAATCCCTCCGCCAATAGTAAAAGCTCCAAGCCTAAGAAATCTAAAATAAATTTCTTTACACGTCAATATTTTTTGCTTCATGTGCGTTTGCTACTATAAATTCCCGTCTCGGTTCGACCTTATCTCCCATCAAAATATCAAAATATTCATCGGCTAAAAAATTATCGTCGACTTCAACCTGTTTTAAAATTCTGTTAGCCGGGTCCATTGTCGTTTCCCATAATTGTTCGGGATTCATTTCGCCTAAACCTTTATAACGCTGAACGCTGACTCTTGATGCATCCGGAGCGTTGTCGACGTGTGCGCGTAATTCTTTATCAGTGTAACAATAATTTACATTTTTGCCCGACTGCACTCGATATAAAGGCGGCTGGGCTAAATATAAATATCCGCTCGTCAATAATTCCGGCATATGTCTGTAAAAAAATGTTAGAAGCAATGTGCTAATATGTGCGCCGTCAACATCAGCATCAGTCATTATAATAATTTTATGGTAGCGCAGTTTATTCGCATCAAATTCATTTCCGATCCCGCAGCCTAGAGCCGTTATAATCGTTTGAATTTCGCGGTTAGCTAACATTTTGTCCATGTGAGCTTTCTCGACGTTTAAAATTTTTCCTCTCAACGGTAATATAGCCTGAAAAGTTCTGTCGCGTCCCTGTTTCGCTGAACCTCCTGCGCTGTCTCCTTCAACAATATATAATTCTGTTCGTTCTGGAGTTCTTGATGAACAGTCAGCTAATTTTCCCGGCAAATTCATCCCGGACATTGCGCCCTTTCTAACTAGTTCACGAGCTTTTTTTGCGGCTTCTCTTGCGTGTCGTGCGCGTATAGCTTTTTCGACGATTGGTTTTACAATTTCCGGACGGGCTTCAAATTCTGCCATTAATTTTTCATACACAAATGAATCTACTGCCCTGCGGACTTCGCTATTCCCCAATTTAGTTTTAGTTTGTCCTTCAAATTGCGGCTCACTTAATTTTACAGATAACACGCACGTTAAACCTTCTTTCAAGTCATCTCCGGTTAAATTTTCTTCTTTGTCGCGTAAAATTTTCCCGTTTCTAGCAGCCTCATTAACAGCACGCGTTAAAGCTGTTCGAAATCCTACGAGATGGGTTCCGCCTTCTGCTGTGTGAATTAAATTCGCGTAAGTATAAATATGTTCTTGATAACCATCGTTATAAATTAATCCTGCATCTATTGCAACATTATCGCGGCTTCCGGAAAATATGATCGGTTTATCGAACAATAAATTTTTATCGCGGTCAATATATTTTATAAATGCTTCAATTCCGCCCTTGTAAAAATATTCTCTGTGATCTCCTGTTCTTTCGTCTGTAACGGAAATTTTTAAACCAGGATTCAAGAACGCTAATTCTTTAAATCTGCCCTTCAACGTGTCCAAAGAGTGATGAACGTCCTCAAAAATTTTTTTATCCGGCATATAATCAATTTTAGTTCCGCGCCAAGAAGCTGGAATGCCGAGACTTAAATCACTTACTGGAACTCCGCGTTCAAATTTTTGTGATCTTTCTATTCCGTCGCGAGCCACCGTTAAAATAAGCCATTCGGATAAAGCGTTCACGACCGAAACTCCAACGCCGTGTAAACCTCCAGAAACTTTATAAGCACCATCGCCAAATTTTCCGCCGGCATGTAAAACCGTTAAAACTACTTCGCAAGTTGGACGGCCATTATATGGATGTGGATCGGTTGGGATTCCGCGACCGTTATCTTGGACGGTTATGCTTTCATTTTTATGAATTATCACATTTATTTCGTTACAAAATCCTGCCATCGCTTCATCTACGGAATTATCTACAACTTCGTATACTAAATGATGTAAGCCTCTTGAACTTGTATCGCCTATATACATGCCTGGACGTTTTCTGACAGCTTCGAGACCTTCGAGGACTTTTATACTTTCTGCACCGTATTTAATTTCTTCTGGCATTATATTAAAAATTACTCCTGAATTAAATTTTATTGAGATTATAACAAATTGCGAACAAAGGGCGATTAAAATATAAATCTTGACTAAAAAAATTTTAACGTTAGAATACTCAATCAGATTTTACGGGACGTAGCGCAGTCTGGCTAGCGCATCTGCATGGGGTGCAGGGGGTCGGAAGTTCGAATCTTCTCGTCCCGACCAAAAATTTTTTTTGAGACTCGGAATTAATTTCAAGAGTCTTTTTTTATAGAGTTAGTAAGATGTAAACCCTGTCTCGATTGCGAATTAAAATTTTAATTATTTAATTAATTGAGACCGTTTAAGTCCAAAGGGAGGTGAAATAAAAAGATGCGTCATTATGAAATGATGGTGATACTTGATGCGGGAATTGAAACGCATTCAGAAGAGATCGCCAAAGTTGAAGAAGTAATAAAAAATCTTGGTGGCAATGTAACAAAAACGGATCAGCTCGGCAAAAAAACTTTAGCATATCCCATTAATAAAAAGACTGAAGGATTTTACACAGTATTTTATTTTGATCTTGATGCTGCGCAGACTTTTGAGTTGCGTAGAATTTTGGGTTTGCGTCAAAATATTTACAGGCAGTTAATGCTCGTGCAGGATGATTAAAATTTTTGGAGGCTATAAAATTTTTTATGAGAGGATTTAACAGAGCTATTATTGCAGGAAATTTAACGCGCGATCCTGATTTGAGATATACTGTGAACAGGCGTGCAGTTTTGTCGTTTACTGTTGCTGTGAATTACAGATACAAAAATAATAATGGCGAGTATCAGGATGGAGCTGATTATATTCCCGTTGTAGTGTGGGGTCCACAAGCTGAATCTTTAGGAAAATTTTTAAAGAAAGGTAGCCCCGTCCTGGTTGAAGGTCAGATCAGAACCAGAAGTTACGAAGCGAAAGATGGCTCAGGCAAAAGATACGTAACTGAATTAATCGCCGGAAATGTTGTGATGTTGGGTTCACGCGAAAAAAATAATAATTCGGATGATCTCCAAAATAATGATTTTCCTTCAATGGATGATTTAAATTTTACGGGAAATGATGGCGATAATTTTGGAAGTTTGAATGAAGGCGGTTTCAATGAACCTAAAGCTAACAGCGTAAATTCAAAATTTGATCAAGTTCCGCCAAATAATGACCCTGAAACTGATATTCCGTTTTAATTTTTGGTGAAATAGTAAAATAAAAATTTAAAAATTTTCGAGAGGAGGATTTAAATAAATTGGACGAACGTGAAGAAATGTCTCGCGGCGCTTCTGCTCCAATGCGCGGAGGTTTGAGGCGTGGAAGTTCGAGACGCAGGCCGAGATTTTGTTATTATTGCGTTGAAAAAAATGAAAAAGTTGATTATAAAGACGTTGAAAAATTACGCAAATATATAAGTGAACGCGGAAAAATAATTCCTCGTCGTGTCACTGGAAATTGTGCAAAACATCAGCGTTTAATCACTGAAGCTATTAAGCGCGCTAGATATATGGCGTTATTGCCGTATTCATTGGACTAAGCAAAATAAAAATTTAATTTTAATAATCATGGGACAGGTAATATTTTTTGCGGTTTTAACTTTAATATTAATTGTCGCTGGGTTTTTTGTACCTGTCGCCGGGTTTTTTGCTTTAATGCTTTGTCCTTTGCCTTTAGCCGTTTGCGCGTGCGGTGAGGGACATAAAAAGGCAGCCTTTGCAGAAATAATTGTGGAGGCTGTTTTATTATTAGCAATTTCGCCGACGATGGCATTATATTTTTTATTGGGCTGTGCACCGTTGAGCGGAACAATTTTAATTTTAAGTGAATCGAAAAAATATAAAAGCTCCGAAAATTATTTAATATGTGTCGCAGTTTCGATCGTTTCAAAATTGTTTGTAATGTTTGTTTTTTGGATGTTTACAGGAAAAAATATTTTATTGCCGGATGCTAACGCAGTTAAAATTTTAATGTCGCAAATTTATGGGAATGATCGCGAAATTAAAAATTTATTGAATCAGGTTTTAATTATTTTCCCTAAAATGATCCCTGCGATTTTAATATTATTTTCGAGTTTGGAAGCTTTTTTAAATTATTCGTTATGTAACGTTCTCGTAAAAAAATTTTATCCTAGTAAAAAACATCCTGAAGATTTTCCGGCTTTCACATCCTGGAGATTTCCAAAATCTTTAATGACAGTATTATTTTTTGCGTTAATGATTGGATATTTTACGGATTTTGATGACCATCCAGACTTAGCAATGTTCGCGATAAACTTGCAGATTTTAATTAATTTTATAATGTACGCTGAAGGCTTCTCGTTAATATTTTGGTTCATGAACAGATATAAATTTAATAAAATTTTTAAGAGTTTGGGCGGGATATTATTATTATTTTTTCCGTTTTTATGGGCATGGGTGATAATTATGGGAATGTGCGATAACGTTTTTAATTTCAGGGAAAAATTATCCGGCAGTTGTAACTTGAAAAAGTAAATATTTTTGTATCTGTAAAATTTTTTCATTTCTAATTTTGTGCTGTTCATTACGTAAAATATTTTTGAATATTTCCATTAAAATAAATCTCAGGTAATTTTTTATTTTTTCACGGAGGCTTTTTTTTAAACATGAAAATTTTAATTGTTGAAGACGAGATTTCAATTTCTGAAGTAGTAGCAGCCTATTTAGAACGCGAAAATTATGAAACAGTTTGCGCAACTGACGGCGAACAAGCTTTAAATTTATTTTTTCACGATTCTTTTAATCTCGTCATTTTAGATCTCATGCTCCCAAAATTAAACGGCATCGAAGTCTGTAAACACATCCGCCAAAAATCTGACGTTCCTATTATTATGCTGACCGCTAAAAATTCAGAATCTGATGTCGTCGCAGGTCTCGATGCAGGGGCAAATGATTACGTCGCCAAACCTTTCAGCCCACGCGTCTTAATGGCCAGAATACGCGCACAATTACGCCCAACAGATTCACGCAAAAAAGTTCCGTCAATAACTTGCGCAAATGGCAGAATTGAAATTGATACTGAACGCGTCGAAATTCGTAAGGACGGCAACGTTATACCAGTCACGAAAAGCGAATTTTTAATTTTTTTAACGCTCGCCTCAAAACCCATCCGCACCTGGTCAAGAGAAGAAATTATTTCAAATGCTCTCGGCGAAAATTATGACGGCTTCGACAGAACTATTGACACTTACATTAAAAATTTACGCAAGAAATTAGCAGAACCTGAACACGAAAACGGCTGGATTAAAACCGTTTATGGATTTGGTTACAGATTTGATGAATAAATTTAAATTGATTTCAATATGAAAAATAAATCTTTACGCGCACATTTTTTATTATTATATATTTTGCTCGCGATTTTCAGCGGTATAGTCGTGCCGGCTTTGGGAGCTTTGTTGAGCCGAAATGCTTTCATGAAATATCAAACCGAAAAATTACAGGCTGACCTCGAAAGTTTAAAAAATTCTCTCGATGAATTATTTAACGAGGATGGAATATGGAAACGCCGGCGGGTTATGGATATTTTACGGCCTGCTCCTCAATGGGGCGGAATGAGAATAATTTTAAGGGATTCAAATAATTATGAAATTTACACGCTTAAACCCCCGAATATTCGATCGGCAATTGTAGAAGGCGTGCAAACTCAACACATAAATATACAACTTGAAAACGGTAGCTTGGAAATTTTTAGGCGCATTCCATCCGGACGTTACGAAGAGAAATTTATATCTTATTTGACATGGTACACTCTCGCAGGTGCTTTAATAATGATCTTGATCGCCTGCGGTTTAGGTTTTGTGATATCCGAAAAGTTAAGCAGACCCGTAATAAATGCAATTAAACGCACTAAAAAAATTAGCAACGGCGATTATAATTTTAATGACGAAAATATAAAACCCTCCGGAATTTCTGAACTTGATGAGCTGTTAAAATCCGTTAATTTATTGGGCAGGTCATTAGCCAATCAGGAAATTTTACGACAAAGATTAATGACGGATATTGCTCACGAATTAAAAACGCCCTTGACTGTAACGAGAACTCAAATTGAAGCGATTGCCGATGGAATTTTACAGCCAACGCCGGAACGTTTAAATTTATGCGTGAACGAAATGGAGCGACTTGGGAGTTTAATCGAGGATGTAGAATCTTTATCAAGGCTCGAAGGCGAAAATATTGAATTGCGTACGGAAAATATAAATTTAAAAAAATTCCTCGAAAATATAATTGAAAGTTTTCAGCCGCTTTTTAAACAGCATAAAATTAAAATTGTTTCGCAGCTCGAAAATAATATTTATTCCGAAATTGATCCCGATAGATTTCGCCACGCAATTGATAATTTATTGTCGAATGCTTTACGTTATACGGATGCCGGCGGAGTTGTGAAAATTAATTTATATCGCGACAAAAGTAAAAATAATATCGTCATCGAAGTTGCTGATAATGGAACAGGAATTAATAAAAATGATTTGCCTCATATATTTGACAGATTTTACAGAACCGATGAATCGCGAACACGAGTAACAGGCGGTAAAGGTGTCGGCCTCTCAATAGTAAAAGCATCTGTCGAAGCTCATGGCGGAAATATAAGCGTTGAAAGTGAAATAAATAAAGGGTCTTGCTTTAAAATAAATTTGCCGGATTAATTTCAAAACTTTAAGGAGAAAAAAATTTTTAATCATGAAAACAATTGCATTATATCCCGGTTCATTTGATCCAATTACTAACGGTCATATTTATATAGCTGAAAGAGCTGCGGCAGTTTTTGACGAAGTTATTTTAAGCGTGCTTTTAAATTCTAATAAAAATTCTACGTTTTCAGTTAAAGAACGTTGCGAAATGGCGGAAGAATCTTTAAAGCATGTGAAAAATATTAAAGTTGATAATTTTGACGGGCTGTTGATTGATTATGCAAAACAAAAAAAAGCAAGCGTCATAATTCGGGGTTTACGCGCAATGTCAGATTTTGAATACGAATTTCAAATGGCTTTGATGAATCGAAAATTAGCTCCGGAAATTGAAACGTTTTTCATTGTGACCGACCCTAAATATTCGTACGTTTCGAGCAGCAGCATACGTGAAATTTTTCATTTTGGTGGCACTGTTGATAATGTTGTGCCCGAATGCGTATTTAAAAAGTTAATCGAACATTTTAAAATAAATAATTAAATTAAAAGTTTGGAGGTAAAAATTTTAATGTCAGTAAATTTAAGAGGCAGGAATTTTTTAAGCTTAATGGATTTTACCCGCGATGAAATAAATTATTTACTTGATCTCGCAAGTGATCTCAAATCTAAAAAACGCGCTGGCATTCGTGGGAACACTTTAGCCGGCAAAAATATCGCGCTGTTATTTGAAAAGGCTTCGACCAGAACCAGGTGCGCTTTTACTGTAGCATGTAACGATGAGGGAGCATTCCCGGAATTTTTGAGCAAAAATGATATACATCTCGGAGCAAAAGAAGACGTAAAGGACACCGCCAGAGTTTTAGGCAGAATGTTCGACGGAATAGAATTCAGAGGATTTAAACAGGAAACAGTCGAGACACTTGCAAAATATTCGGGCGTGCCAGTCTGGAACGGTTTAACCGATACGGATCACCCGACGCAGGTTTTAGCGGATTTTTTGACGCTGCGTGAAAATTTTGGAAAATTGCAGGGCTTGAAGCTCGTATATTTTGGAGATGGCCGTAACAATATGTCAAATGCCTTAATGATAGGTTGCGCAAAAATGGGAATTGAATATATTATCTGTTGTCCTGCAGAACTCAAGCCTGAAAAAAAATTAATGGATTTATGCATATCGATAGGCGGAAATATAAAAATTATTAATGATCCTGTTCAGGCCGTAATCGGAGCGGATGCAATTTATACGGATGTTTGGGTGTCGATGGGCGAAGAGAATTTAAAGGAAGAACGTTATAAATTATTAGCCCCGTGGCAGGTCAACAAAAATTTATTTAATTTAACCGGCAAAAGCTCAACGATATTTTTACATTGTTTACCAGCAGTGAAGGGCGCAGAAGTCACTGAGGAAGTATTTGAGGCAGGGTATTCAAAAGTATTTGACGAAGCTGAGAACCGTATGCACACAATTAAAGCCGTAATGGTTGCAACGCTCGGAGCATGAATAAAACAAGTTTGGACGGAAAAAATTTTATAAGCAAATCGGATTTTAAAATTGAATTTAGAGGCTGTCTCGATGAGTTGAACGCGCAAATAATTTTTATGCAGACGATATTTGACGGCGAAGATAAAGAAGATAAAAATTTTATAAGCGATCTCGAAGAATTGAGAGGCGTAATTTTAAAGCTGCAAAAATGCGAAGTTACGCGCGAAGATTTTGGGGAATTAAATTTATTTGGCTTGTCAGAAAATGAAATACACGAGCGTTCACATAATCCGGAAAAATATTTTAAATTGGGACATGTTATGCCGGATATTTCAATGAAAAAATTTGCAGCCGGTTTAAATTTGTTGCGCACAAAAATACGTCACGCAGAAATAATTTCATGTAGAGCGTTTGAAAATGAGAGTGAAAATAAAAATATTTCACACGTTTTAAACAGGTTGAGCAGTGCAGTATATATATTAATTTATAAATATTTGCCGAAGGATTTCAATAAAATTTTAAAATTTGGGAGATGAATTAAAATGAGAACGCTTCCCGGCATGATAGGAATTTTATTAGCGATAGTATTATGTTTTGTGCTTCATGTTGCGGGAAATGTTTTTATCCCGTTAGTGATTGCGTGGTTTATATTGCAAGTTTTGCGTCCTGCTGTTCAGCTGGGTAAAAAATTAAAATTTCCGCCGCTGTTAAATATAATTTTAGTATTTGGCATATTAATTTGTGCGGGGATATTAGGATTTAAATTTATAGCTTCTCAAGTTGTAGAATTTGGAGATGTATATATTTCGTATTCAGAAAAATTATTTGACTGGTTTAAAGATGTAATGCAAGCTCTGAGCATTCCGCCGGAAAAATTAAACGGAGTAAACTGGTTGGGATTATTGAGGGACAACGCAAAAAATATTTCGGAACTTGTGATCGCGCTGTCAAGTAAATTTGTGATGACTTTAATATTTTTAATGTTCATGATACTTGAAGCACCGTATTTAGATCAAAAAATTGAAAAGGCATTCGGACATAATGCGAACCGTGTAAAAAATATTTTAGATACAATTTCGAGGCAAGTCAGCAGATATTTAGGTGCGTTGACGTTAATAAGTTTTGTGACTGGAGTATTTGCCTGGATAATTTTAACGATTCTGGATGTAAAACTTGCATCGGGCTGGGGTGTTTTGACGTTCCTATTAAATTTTATTCCGACAGTTGGCTCGATAATAGCAACAATTCCGCCGGTTGTTATGGCGATAATACAATATTCACCGGGATTATTTCGGCCGTTTTTAGTTTTAGCATTATTGACGATGACGCAACTGACGATCGGAAATATAATCACGCCTAAAGTAATGGGCGATCGTTTGGGTGTTAGTCCTGTTGTAATATTATTATCGTTATTATTATGGGGAATGATTTGGGGAATACCCGGAGCATTATTATCAGTTCCAATAATTTCAATTATAAAAATTGTATGTGAAAATATTCCGTCATTAAATTCGATAGCTGTATTAATTGGGAGCGGGGAATCAGTTATGAAATTGCCGGCCGTAAAATTTTCGGTAAAAACTCCTGACGTTATAGAAGTCGTGAAAAAAATAACGAGCAAAAATAAAAATTCTGACGAGAATAAAAAATAATAATAAAAATTTAAGCATCACCGACAAAGAGGCCGATTATATCCGATAAATCAACGTTATCATTATTTTCGGCTTCTCTTTTTTCTTCTCTCAATTTTTCCTTTTCGAGTTTTTGCCGGGTTTCAACGATATTCCGAGCTTGATCAATTTGTTTTATAGCGTGGTCGTAATAGCTATTATCGCAAAGTATTAAAGCTGAATTTAAAATAAATCCTCCCAAGAAAGCGCCGAATTTTTTGCCTCTTGAGTCGCCTTCATCAGATTGAAATTTGTGAGCATATTTCTCCGCGAATTTTTCGACCTGCCAAATTAATAAATCTTTGCTGATAGATTGCAATTCATCGAGCATTCGATCAAAATCAGTTTTTTGCGAGACTACATCGACGTAACGTTTACCAGTTTCGACCAAATTATTAATATGTTCGATTTTTTTAACGGCTTCTTCGTGGTCTTCGTGTTTAGTCTGATTTAATTCTGATTCCTTAGCTTTTTCGGCTTCTTCAGCTTTTTCTGCTTTTTCTGCTTCTTCTGCTTCTTCTTCGAGTTCGTCAAGTTCTTCAATTTCTGATTCGATTTCTTCCGGGTTTAATTCCGTAATTGATTCATCTTGCATTAATTCGGACTCGTCATTTAAAATTTCATCTGGATTTTCAGAATTTAAATTATTTTCATCATCAACCGTAACATCTTCATCAATTAAATTATTTTCGTTTTCATTTTCCGGCGTAATATCCTGTTCGTTATTTTGCTCTTCGGTAGTAATAATAATATTTTCGTCACTTGAATTTAAATTTAAATTATTTTGTTCTTCGATTTCTGGCGTAATATTTTCGTCGGCTGTAATTTCGTTTTGTTCCGGAACTTCTTCAAATTCTACATCTTCCAGATCTTCCAATTTTCCCAAAGCCGGTAAATTTTCATCAATTACAACAATTCCCGTTTCGTGTATAAATTCCGGGCGTGAGATGCTTTCAAAATTAATATTATTTTGTTCATCGTTATTTCCGGGATTTTCAGGATTTTCTGTAATTTCCGTGCCTTCTGCTTCCAATTCTGCAGCTGATTCCGGATTAATATCGATTTCCTGTAAATTTTCGGGCTGTAAACTTTCGTTGAGAATTATAATTTTTTCTGGTTCGCCGGCTTCATCGACTCCGTCAATAATAATAACTTCTTCGGGCTGTTCGTTTAAAATTGGTTCTGGAATAATTTCAGGTTCGATGACTTCGTTTAAAATTTCTTCTGTTTGAGATTCTTCATCAATAATTTCCGTTTCAAGCTGGGCATTTAAAATATTTTCGTCCTCAACATCCGGAGCATCCTCATAAATAATATTATCTTGTTCGTTTAAAATATTTTGTTCGTCATCACTAGGATTTAAAATATTTTCGCTTTCATTATCCGGAGAATCTTCAAGAATATTATTTTTTACTTCATGATATCCGCCTAACTCAGATATTTTAAAAATTTCACGGCCGCTCCCGCCATATTCTGCGCTGTACGAATTAGAAGCATTTATTAATTTATGCTCATCTTCTGTAAATTCTATATCTTTCACAGGTTTAATTGTTTTTAGGAACGGCATTTTTATTTTTCTCCTACAATTAATTTAATATTATAAAACTTTTTCCATTAAATTATTTAATCGCTTTACAAATTCGGCGGGGTCGTCAATTCTAGCACCCTCCAAAATTAACGCCTGATCGTAAATTATTGAAATAATATCATTTAAATTTTCGTTATCGTTATTATTTTTAGCGAGTTCCATTAATTTTTTTATAACCGGATGCGACACATTTAACTCTAAAATTCTTTTCTGCACTGGAACATCTTGGCCGGCCATTCGTAAAATATTTTCCATTTGGAGCGACATGGCATTTTTTGGTTCACGTAAACACGCTAAAGAATTAACGAGGCTTAAAGACGGTTTAACATCTTCAAGTTTTTCACCTAAAATTTTTAATACGAGTCCCTTTAAATTTTTAAATTCGGGTTCAATATTTTTTAATTGCTCGTCAATATTTTTAATTTCATCGTCAGTATTTGGAGTTATATCATTTTGAGCGATGTTTAATAATTTTATTTCATCCGGATTTAAAATAAAATTCGCTTGATTCAAAATGACTTCATCAACTGGATCGGTCATTAACAAAACTTCAAAACCTTTTTGCGCAAATAATTCAAGTTTCGGCGAAGCTTTTAACGCTGCTAAATCATCCCGGCCGGCTAAACAATAAATACCTTTTTGATCGGGTTTCATTCGTGATTTATATTCTTCAAGAGTTGTCCAGCCATCGTCATGAGTGCTTCTAAAAATTGAAATTTCCGCAATGTTTTTCGCGTGTTCGCGGTCGTTTATAAATCCTTCTTTAAAAATTTTTCCGAATATTGTCCAGAATTTTATATATTTTTCGCGGTCATTCTCCAACAATTTTTTAAGCTCGTTAAATATTTTCCGTTGAGTGCTTCTGCGAATTACTTTTATAATCGGCTCTTCCTGTAAAATTTCACGCGAAATATTCAGCGATAAATCTTCAGAATCAATTACTCCGCGTATAAATCTCATGTAATCAGGAATTAAATATTTGCAGTCGTTCATTATGAAGACGCGATTTATATATAAACTTATTCCGCCTGATTCGGGATTCATAAATAAATCAAATGGAGCTACACTCGGAATAAATAATAAACCTTTAAAATTCGTCGAGCCTTCCGCGTTAATTCTTATATGCATCAAAGGGTCGCGCCAATCATGCGTTAAATGTTTATAAAATTCTTTGTAATCGTCATCTTTGATTTCTGATTCAGGTTTCTGCCAAATAGCTTTTTGAGAATTTATAACGTTATCGCCAAAAATTACCGGCCATGATATGAAATCAGAATATTTATTTACGATTCCTTTTATTACCCATTCGTCAGCATAATTTTTATTATCGTCTGATACTTCGCGCAAAAATAATTTTACATCTGTACCGCATTCCGGTCGCGTTTCAGTTGTTGCGATCGTATAACTTCCACTGCCGTCAGACGTAAAAATATAAGTTTCATCGCTACCTAATTTTCTGCTTGTTACTTCGACTTTATCAGCTACCATAAAAACAGAATAAAACCCAACTCCGAACTGTCCTATTAAATTTTGGGGATTTTCGCCGGATTTAGCAGCCTGTAAAAATTCTTTTGTGCCGGATTTGGCGATTGTTCCGAGATAATTTATTAAATCATCGTGATCCATTCCGATGCCGTTATCGCTGACCGTTAAAATTTTTTTGTCTTTATCAGCTGTTATTTTTATTTCCGGCTTTAAATTTTCGGCCAGTTCAGTATTTTTTAATGATTCAATTCTACGTTTATCCAGCGCATCAGAAGCATTTGAAATTAATTCACGCAAAAATATATCCCGATTGGAATATACTGAATTAATCATCATTTTTAATAATTCTGCTGCTTCAGTCTGGAAATAAAATTTTTCTTCGCTCATGATAATTTTTGAAAATAAAAATAAAATAAAACCGGGAATTAAAATTAAAATTTAAATTAAAATTAAAAACCTCCCGGCAAAATTATTTTTTTAACCTGCAGCCTCTTCAGACTTAATTTTTATAACTTGTCTGCCTTTATAATATCCGCATGATGTGCAGGCGTGATGTAATAAAATCACTTCTCCGCAATGGGGACAAGC
The DNA here is from genome assembly GCA_937900285.1 of uncultured Fretibacterium sp. Lineage (GTDB taxonomy): Bacteria > Synergistota > Synergistia > Synergistales > Aminobacteriaceae > JAFUXM01. The sequence continues at coordinate 29,343 of CALCEM010000052.1, forward strand.
TTTCGTTTCAGGTCCTTTTAACGCTCCAAGCCAATTAGCTTTTCTTTGTGCTGTCCTGGCGTGTGAAGTTTTTCTCTTAGGTGTTGCCATTTCTTTTTAATCCTCCTGTTGTATTACAAAATTGCGCAACGCTTCAAAATTGGGATTTGAATTTAAATTAAAATTTTCATCCTCGATCTTGCACGAGCATTCACCGTAATTTAAATTTTTTCCGCAATTCGGACATAACCCGGCGCAATCTTCTTTACATAAAATTCTCATCGGCAGTAAAGTAAATATAGTCTCGCTGATTTGGGGCATTATATCTAAATTTCTGCCAAAATACTCAAGCTCAACCGGCATAATATTATTTTCGTCATCTGAATCAGAATCAAAAAACCCGGACTCACTCGAAGAATATATATAATTTAATTCGTCATTTATTTCAAATTCCGTTTTGTCCAAACATCTAGAACATTCCGTGCAGGCCAGAGCATTTATTAAAATTTTAACGAGTAATAAATTTTCTCCGAGCCATTTGTATTTTACACCAGCCGAAAAACCAGACTCAAATTTAAAATTTTGTCCGTTAAATTCAATTTCTCCCGGCAGAAAATCGCAATAACATTCAAATTCCGTTTCATAATCGTTTAACGCCGGAAGATTTATTATAAATTTATCGTTATTTAAATTTTTTAAGCTGTGAGACGTTTTGTATCCCTTGCGATCATTAATTCTTCATTCGTGGGAATTACGACGACTTTTACACGCGAATCATCTGCGCTGATAATTGCTTCTTTACCGCGAATATTATTTTTTGCGGGATCGATCTTTACTCCTAAAAATTCGAGACCTTTGCAGACTCCTTCACGAGTTGAAGCGCTGTTCTCTCCAATGCCTGCCGTGAAAACTATTACATCAAGTCCACCCATTGCGGCGGTGTAAGCTCCAATATATTTTTTAATTCCGTATTCCAAAATCTCAACGGCTAATTTTGCGCGGGCATTTCCTTTATTTGCGGCCTCTTCGACATCTCTTAAATCGCTGCTCACTCCGGAAATTCCTAAAAGTCCTGATTTTTTGTTCATAAAATTATTCATTTCATCCGGACCTAAATTTAAAGCTTTCTGCACAAACGGAACAACTGCCGGGTCCATATCACCGGTACGAGTTCCCATTAAGACCCCTGCTAAAGGTGTTAAGCCCATCGAAGTATCGACACATTTACCATTTTGAACGGCTGAAATTGAGCTGCCATTTCCGAGATGGCACGTAATCATTTTTATTTTGCTGATATCGATTCCCAAAAATTCCGCTGCTCTCAATGAAACAAAATGATGGCTCGTCCCGTGCGCTCCGTAACGTCTTACGCGCTGTTTTTCGTAAACATCATACGGAAGCCCGTACATATAAGCATAATCCGGCATAGTCTGATGAAAAGCTGTATCAAATACCACAACGTTAGGCATTTTTGGAAGAGCGTGCTGAATTGCTTCGATTCCCATTAAATGTCCGGGATTATGAAGCGGTGCTAAAGGAATACATTTTTTTATCGCGTCTAAAACTTCGGCGTTAACCAAAACGGATTCTTTAAAATAATCTCCGCCCGAAACTATACGGTGACCAGCTGCAGAAATTTCATCAAGCGACTTTAAAACTCCGTGATCTTTATCAAGCAATAATTTTAAAACGAGATCCATCGCAACTTTATGATCTGGGATCTGCGTCGAAACTTTATGATCTTCTGAACCTGTTTTTTTATGCGTAATATTCGATCCGTCAATTCCAATCCTGTCGACTAAACCTTTTGCTAAAACGCTTTCGTTATCCATATCGAAAAGTTGATATTTTAGTGAAGAGCTTCCGCAGTTGATTACGAGTATTTTCATGGCGTACGTATTTACCTGCTTTCGTATTAAATTTTAG
>CALCEM010000053.1 GCA_937900285.1 uncultured Fretibacterium sp.
GCCGTGACTGGAGTTCAGACGTGTGCTCTTCCGATCTAAAATAAATTTTATTTTTATTTTTATTTTATGTACGGGGGAATTTTTTTATTTTTATATGCTCTTAATAATAAATTTCTGCACCAGTTTCAGGACAATTCAAAACGAAAAAATGCGATGCAGAATCACCTTCAGTAAAAATTTTACACATTGCTCTCGCCAAATTTCCAGCAGAACCGTGAACAATTGCGATCATTGTAGGGCCTGAACCGCTTATCGCTGTAGCAATGCAGTCGGGTCGGGATTGAATTTCAGTTAAAAATTTTTCGCCGATTCCACCCGGAAATAATTTCGCTCTATGAATCTGGTGTAAACGGTCTTCCATTCCGACGCGTAATAAATTCCATTTTCCCATAGCCCACGCTGCACATAAAATACTTGCATGGCTGACATTAAAAACAGCATCTTTAAACGGTACGCTTTCAGGCAAAATTTTTCTTGCGTCTTCGGTATGCACTTCAAAATCTGGAACGGCTGCAATAACATTTAAATTATTTGGGAGCGCCGGGAGTTTTACATATCTTAAATTTTCCCCGTCCCAACATGAAACAGTCATTCCGCCCAAATAACACGGCACTACATTATCGGGATGCCCTTCAATTAAAGTCATTACGCGCAATAATTCCGCTTCTGATTTATTTTGATTGTGTATTAAATTAGCGATCATTACTCCGGCAACGACAGCAGTTGAAGAACTTCCGAGACCGCGATTTAACGGGACGGCGTTACAGCTTTCAAAATCAAAGCCGGTAAAATTTAAATTCCATTCTTTGCAAGCTCGTTTATAAGTTTTTACGATCATATTTTTATCAGGGTCGTTTAACTGGTCGATGCCTTCGCCTGAAATTTTGCATTTAAAAATATTTTCCGGCAGAATTTTTTTTACTTCAAAAATATTATAAAGGCTCAAAGCCATCCCGAGCGTGTCAAATCCGGAGCCTAAATTTGCGGTGGTAGCAGGAATTTTTAATCTGAACATAATATTTTTAAAAGTTCTTCGGGATTGTCATCAATTTCGATGGGTCTGCCTACTTGAGTCATGGCCGTATCAGGGTCTTTTAATCCGTTACCTGTTAATATCATGACGACCGTAATATTTTCGGGCAATCTGTTTAAATTTTTTAATTTGATCAGTCCGGCTAATGGAACGCATGAAGCAGGCTCGGCAAATACTCCGCCTTCCGAAGCTAAAATTTTTTGCGCGCTCAAAATTTCCTGATCCGAAACTGAATTAAATTCTCCGCCTGATTCTTTTACAGCAGCTTTTGCCAAATGCGCACTGACGGGATTACCTATTCTTATAGCTGTTGCGATTGTTTCGGGATTTGGACACGGTAAATTATTTACCAGCGGTGCAGCTCCTTCAGCTTGAAAGCCAAACATTTTTGGAAGCGAATTAATTTTATTGAGCTTAAAATATTCGTTATAGCCTGCCCAATATGCGCTAATATTTCCGGCGTTTCCTACTGGTATAGCATGAATGTCCGGAGCTTTGCCTAAAACGTCGCAAATTTCCCAAGCTCCTGAACGTTGTCCGATAAGTCTATAAGGATTAACGGAATTTACCATAGCGCAACCGGATTTTTCTGCACCTTCGCGAGCTAATTCTAAAGCGCGGTCGAAATTTCCTTTTACTGCGATAACTTTCGCGCCGTACATTAAAGCCTGTGCTAATTTTCCGAGCGCAACTTTTCCGGCCGGCAATAAAACAAAACACGGAATACCTTGAGAAGCAGCATAAGCCGCAGCAGATGCCGAAGTGTTACCAGTTGAAGCACAAATTAAAGCGCGTTTACCTTCTTCGAGAGCTTTAGCTACAGCGAGAACCATTCCGCGATCTTTGAAAGAACCTGACGGGTTGCAGCCCTCAAATTTTCCGTATAAATTAATATTTAATTTTTCGCTTATTCTTTTTAAATAAATTAATGGGGTGTTACCTTCTTCAAGATTTACGTCGGGTGTATTTTGATTGACTGGCAATAAATTTTTATAGTGCTTTAAAACTCCCATAATATAAAAAAATCTCCTTTAAATATGCATATTTTGAGGCTAAATTATAATATAAATTCGGAGGTGTTTTTCAAGTTGCTGTGTAAATTTTTTTTTGTAATAACGATTTGCTTAACTTTAATTTTTCCTGAAGCATCGCGTGCTCAAAATTCATCGGGAATAATAAATAATTTTGCGTTTAAACTTGGGAATATTTTGGCACAAGATTCCGATAAAAATTTTTTTGCTTCACCGTTCAGCATAATTTCAGCGTTTGGAATGGCATATAACGGAGCTTCAGGCGAGACCAAAAATGAAATTGAAAAAGTTTTAAATTTAAATCATGACGCTAATAAAAATATTATGAATTTAGCAAAAGAATTAAACGACGATAAAATTTTATATAGCGCAAATGCTTTATGGTTTTCCGACAGAATAAATCTGCGCAGGAATTTCCGGCAAATACTTTTAAACGGTTATAAAACTGAGATACATCAATCAAATTTTAAAAATGAGCCTACCAAATCCAAGAATATAATTAATAACTGGGTCAGCGAAAAAACTAATAATAAAATAAATAATTTTATAAATTCTCTTGACACTGAAACGAAAATGATTTTAATAAACGCAGTGTATTTTAATTCTGAATGGAGATACAAATTTGATAATAATTTAACGTCGCTCGAATTTTTCAAAGTTCCGAACGCCAGAAATTTAAAAATACCAATGATGAAGCAGAACAGAAATTTTTTATATTGCGAACTTGAGGGAAATAAAATTATAGAAATTCCGTATAAAAATAATATTTCAATGTATGTTATATTGCCTGCTGAAAATGATTTGAATATATTTAAAAACTTTACGCCCGAAAAATTTGCGGGGATGCTCGAATCTTTAAAAATTCATCGTGTAGATTTATGGTTGCCAAAATTTAAAGTCGAGAACAGTTTTGAATTAAAAAATATATTTGAGAGTTTAGGCATAAAATTAGCGTTTTCAAATCGTGCGGATTTTTCCAGAATAACGAATGACGAGAAATTAAAAATAGATTCGGTGTTACATAAAACATTTATTGAAGTTGATGAAGCCAAAACTGAAGCGAGTGCTGCGACTGGTTTAACAATGGTCGGAATAACAGCGATGCCGGTGGATTATCCGGAAGCAGAATTTCATGCGGACAGGCCGTTTATATATTTTATAGCTGATAGTTCTGGAAATATTTTATTTATGGGTCGTCAAACGTTTAAATAATACGTAAAAAAAATCCCTCCTGAATTTTGAATTTAATCCGGGAGGGAAAATGATTTTATAATTAAATTAAAATTATTTCTTAGAGATGTGCATATAAGTATTAAATTCATAATATGGAGCTGACAATATTACATCTTCTGCAACATCAGAATTTAAAGGATTGTCGCCGTATTCGTTCAAATACCAGAACACTATATCAGCACGCCCGGAAGTTAAAGCCGCAGTTTTTGACGCCGTATTAATGAACACTGGCGCAATGTTGATTTTGAGACGGCGGCCAATTTCCGCAAGTACTGCAGTGTTGAATCCTGCCGCATGTCCGTCAGCTGCTACGAAATCTATCGGGGGCATGTCTCCAGTTACTGCTACTCGGATTGTGTCTGCTCCGTCGAAATTTTCAAGCGCAACACCCACGCCTCGGGCCTCATCCCCCAGATTTCCGTGGTGCTCG
>CALCEM010000054.1 GCA_937900285.1 uncultured Fretibacterium sp.
GTTGCACAGTCTGCAAGCTCCGTAAATTGAAAGCTCCGAATGATAACATAATGTCGGTAAATCAATTCCTGCTTTTCTTATAACAGATAAAATATTAGGCTCGTCAGTAAATTCAACATTATAACCGTCAATTTTCATAACTCCCATTATTCAAAACACCTCCTACGCAACGTAAATAGCCTTAAACGGGCAAGCCTCGATGCAAGCTCCGCATTTTATGCACTTATCCTGATTAATAACATAAGGAACTTTCGGAGCACCGCTTATAGCTTGGACAGGACAACCGCGCGCACACTTTGAGCATGATTTGCATTTTGTAGGCTCAATAATATATTGCTTAAGTTTTTGACAAACATGGGCACGGCATTTTTTATCCTGAATATGTTCAATGTATTCATCAAGGAATGAATTTAACGTGCTGACTACAGGAAGAGGAGCTGATTTTCCAAGTCCGCACAGTGCTGTGTGAATAATCAAATCAGCAAGAGTACGCAGTCTTTCTATATCCTCCATTTCTCCCTGACCTGCAACAATCCTCTCAAGAATTTCCAGCATTCTTAAAGTTCCTTCACGGCACGGAACGCATTTACCGCATGATTCTCTGTGAGTGAACTCCATGAAGAATCTAGCAACTTCAACCATACAGGTACTCTCGTCCATAACGACAAGTCCGCCTGAGCCGACGATTACACCGAGCTTTTTCACACTGTCAAAATCAAGCGGTTCATCTAACTGTTTTTCAGTTAAACACCCTCCTGAAGGTCCTCCGATTTGTACGGCTTTGAATTTTGCACCGTCTCTCAAACCTCCGCCGATTTTGAAAATTATTTCTCTCGGAGTTATTCCGAACGGCACCTCAATTAATCCTGTATTTCTTACTGCACCTGTGAGTGAAAATGTCTTAGTTCCGGGACTGTTTTCTGTTCCGATGCTTCTAAACCATTGTGAGCCTGCTAAAATTATCATCGGGACATTTGCATAAGTTTCTACATTGTTGAGGACTGTGGGCTTTGCAAATAATCCCTGTTCTACGGTACGAGGAGGCTTTACACGGGGCATTCCTCGTTTACCTTCGATTGAGGCAGTCAATGCGCTTCCTTCACCACAGACAAAAGCACCTGCACCTCGATTGATATTCAGTTTGAAATTGAAGCCGGAACCTAAAATATTTTCACCGAGCAATCCGTATTCTGTTGCCTGTTGAATTGCAAGATTGAGCCTCTTAACTGCAAGAGGATATTCAGCTCGGACATAAATATAACCTTCCTGAGCACCGACTGCGTAAGCTGCGATTATCATTCCTTCTATCATTCTGTGAGGATCGCCTTCCATAACGGAACAATCCATAAATGCTCCGGGATCTCCTTCATCTCCGTTGCATACGATATAACGAATTTTTTCGGGCTGGCCTGCTACTTGCTGCCATTTTCTGCCGGCCGGGAAACCTCCGCCACCTCTTCCGCGTAAATTTGAATCGAGTATTTGTTTTATAACTTCATCGGGAGTCATTTTAAAAAGAGCTTGAGCGAGTGCCTGATATGCTCCGTTAGCGATGGCTTCTTCGATGTGTTCTGCGTCAATATGTCCGCAATTTTTTAAGACAACTCGTGTTTGTCCTGCGTAAAACGGAATTTCTTCCTGTTTAACATATTCGCGCCCGTCCATTTTGTACAGGAGTCTCTGAACAATTTCGCCGTTTTTGATGGTCTTTTCAAATATTTCATCGCAGTCTTCGGGTTTTACTTTTGTGTATAAAATTCCTTGAGGCTCGATCCTTACGAGTGGACCCATTTCGCAAAATCCGTGACAGCCCGTTTTTCTTACTCCGATTGGATGGCCTGCAGCTTCTGGAGCAAACTCAACGGAAATATTTTCATCATTGCCTGTAAGTTCGTTGAAGCGTTCTGCAATTTTCGCGCTTCCTCCTGCTTGGCATCCAGTACCAGCACAAATTAAAATCCTGCATGAAGTATTTTTTATTTTATTGCTGAAAAGTTCGTGAAATTTTTTTAACTCATCATAATTATTTATTTTGTTCATGACTTCGCAGCCTCCTCTTTTAATTCCTTTATAAGTTTCGTAGCTTTATCAGGAGTCATGGCCGGATGTACTTCTTCATTTACCATCATGGCCGGAGCAAGACCGCAAGCCCCTAAACATGAAACAGTCTCAACAGTGAACAACATATCATCAGTAGTATGTTTTTTTTCAGACAGTCCCAACTCAGAACGCAGACGTTCAAGAACCGGAACTGACTGCCTAACATGACAAGCTGTCCCGTCACAAACTCTTATAATATATTTCCCTTTGGCTTCAAATGAAAATCTCTCGTAAAAACTCGCAACGCTATACGCTTTAGTTTCAGTTATGCCTATTTTTCCTGCTATATAGGACAACAACTCCGCCGGAACATAATTCCAAGTCTCCTGAATTTCGTGAATAATAGGAATTAATGAGCGTTCTTGCGCTGGATATTTACTTAAAATTTCATCGGCTTTTGTGTAAAACGATTGATCAAGCACAAAAATTCCCCCCTAAAAAAATTTAATAAAATTATTTTAATAAGTGCAAATAAATTATTTTGTTTTCCAAAGCTCCCATCTAATTTGATCAGTATGCAGTAAATGATGTGATCTCTCGCCTAAAGGTTTGCCAAGATATTCCCTGTAACACTGAACTATTGACGGATTCTCGTGCGAAAATCTCAAATTTGATTTTTTATCAAGAGCAAGCAAAATCCTTCCCCTATCTGCTCCAAGCTCTTCGCCTTCGTGTATAGGCTGACCTCCACCGCCTGCGCAACCAGTAGGGCACGCCATACATTCAACAAAATCATAATGAACCGTTTTATTTTTTATCGCTTCACAAAGGCTGCGAATATTTCCCAAGCCATGAGCTACAGCAATTTTTAATTTTATTCCGTTGATTTCAAATTCTGCTTCTTTCCAGCCGTCATAACCGCGAACATTTTTAAACGCATCTGGATCGGGATTTTTTCCGGTTACCATGTTATATGCTGTTCTTAAAGCTGCTTCCATTACTCCGCCTGTAGTTCCGAAAATATGACCTGCTCCCGAAGCTGTTCCGAGTGGCATATCAAATCCGCTCTCATCTAAATCTTTTACGTTTATTCCTTCGGAACGTATGAGCCTGTTAAGTTCGCGAACCGTCAAAACTACATCAACATCACGCGCTCCGGAACTGTTCATACATCCAACATCGCACTCGTATTTTTTTGCAGTGCACGGCATAAACGAGACATGATAAATTTTTTCTGGGCTTACTCCTAAAATTTGGGCGTACCAAGTTTTTATTATTGCGCCAAACATTTGCTGCGGAGATTTTGCGCTTGAAAGATTTCCAACGAGTTCAGGAAATTCCATTTTTAAAAATCTCACCCAGCCGGGACAACATGAAGTAAACATCGGAAATTTTTCATTTTCTGCATTTTTGAGCTTCTCTATAAATTCGCTGGCCTCTTCCATGATCGTAAGGTCTGCAGAGAAATCCGTATCAAACACGTAATGAAATCCTACTTCACGCAATGCACTCACTAAACGTTCCGATGTCGCTTCTTCGTGAGTTAAACCGAGTTGTTCGCCCCATGAAGTTCTAACAGCAGGAGCAACGGAAGCGATTACGATTTTATTTTCATCTGCTAAAGCGTCAATAACTTTTTGAGTGTCGTCACGTTCAACAAGCGCACCGACTGGACAATGCGTAATACACTGCCCGCATATTGTGCAATTAATTTCCGTTATGTCCTTTCCGCTTCTGCAATCGACTACAGTTTGGGAACCTGATTTTGCAACATCCCAAACGTTCATTTGTTGAACTTTTTCGCAAACCTGAACGCAACGCATGCATTTTATACATTTTTTATCATTGCGTATTAACGGAAAATCCTGATTCCATTCAAATTCTTTTATATCTTTGTGATACGGTAAATTTAAAATCCCCAAATCATTTGAAATTCTTTGAAGTTCGCAATTCCCAGAACGGGCACACTCAGGACACCTCGCGCTGTGCTGAGAGAGTAAAAGCTCAACATTAATTTTTCTTGCTTGTCTGACCTTCGGCGAATTTGTACGAATTTCCATCCCTTCGAGAGCTATCGTATTACATGATGAAACAAGACGATCAAGACCGACTATTTCCGCCACGCAAACCCTACACGCTCCGATCTCGTTTAAATCTTTCAAATAGCACAGGTGAGGAATATTTATATTATTTAATCTCGCTGCTTCGAGTATCGTCGTATTTTCCGGCACTTGAATAGCTGTCCCATTAATTTTTATATTTACCATTTGAGTTCACGTCCTCTCCTGAAAGTTCCAAAGCCATAACGATCACAGCGGAGACATCTATTTGTTTCTTGTTCCATTTCTTCGGCCGTCATGCTTTCCTCAACGATCTCAAAATCTTTTATACGTTCATCTACGGCACGTTCACGGAGTTTTACTCTTCCGCATGCTGGTCTGTTATGAGGAACAGGATCAGGAATATCAACGGGAATATTAATCGGGTGATTAAATCCGAGATATTCATCAATGTTAGCGGCTGCAATTTTTCCCGCACCTATTGCGCTTATAACTGTGGCAGGACCGGTGACGCAGTCTCCTCCTGAAAATACTCCTTTCATGTCCGGCAGTTCTTCACTGTCTAAAGTATTAATTGTTCCGCGTTTTAAATTTGTTGATATATTTTCAAGGTTATAACTTTCGATACCCTGACCTATTGCAACAATTATTACATCTGCTTCAAGTCTTACGGGTTCGGTGCTAGCGGTTTTTGGGGATGGTCTGCCGTCACGTATAAAACTTATCATTTGTTTTTGAACCCAGAGGGCTTTTGCTTTTCCGTCATCTCCGACTTCAATTTTTAGCGGTGCAACAAGTTCAAAAAGTTCGCAGCCTTCAGCTTCAGCGGCTCTAATTTCTTCGTCAAGTGCTGTCATTTCTTCGAGTCTTCTACGATAAGCAATTATTACACGTTCAGCGTTTAATCTGATTGAAGAGCGTGCGCAGTCCATCGCAACATTTCCGCCACCAACTACGACGACTTTTTTGCCTGTGAAATCCGGATAATTATCATCGCCTATTTTTCTCAACAAACTTACAGCGGACATTACGCCCTCTGCATCTTCGCCGGGAATTTTTAAAGATTTATCGGTATGCGCACCAATCGCAATATATATCGCGTCAAATTCTGCACGTAATTTTGATAACGGATAACTATCTCCGCCGATTGCTATTTCTGTATGGACTTTTATGTCTCCGGCTGTTAACAGTGTATTAATTTCCTCGTCTAATAATTCGCGCGGAAGCCTATACGCAGGAATACCATAACGAAGCATACCGCCTAAATGTTTGCGCTGTTCAAAAATTTCTACACTGTGTCCCATCATTCCGAGATAATAGGCCGCTGAAATTCCGCTCGGTCCTCCGCCGATTATTGCGACTTTTTTGCCGGTGGCTGGAGCTGCTTGCTCTCCTTCACGATATACAGGGACATGTCCGGAATTTTTCACAGCATATAATTTTAATCCGCGAATATTCAAAGCATCATCAACGAGCCTGCGACGGCATTTATTTTCGCAAGGATGTTCGCAGACCATTGCGCAAACTGATGGGAACGGGTTATCTTTGCGGATTAATCTGACTGCATCTGCATAACGTCCAGCATTTATTAAAGCAATATAGCCCGGCACATCAACATGAGCAGGACAAAGCGAAACGCATGGAACAGCCTGAAATCCTTCGGCCAAACAATGTCCTTTTGATGCATGTGCAATATAATCATCGCGAAAACCTTTTACACCTTTTAAAACCATGTTCGCAGCTTCGTAACCTATTGCGCAATCTGCAGAGTGATAAATTGTTTCAGCAGTCCTCTCAATTAAATCGACTGTTTTCATATTTCCTCTGCCTTCAATTAAATCGTCAATAAGTTTTTCGAGCTGTCTCAAACCCACACGACACGGAACGCATTTCCCACATGTTTGGGCGGAATAAACTTTTAAATAACTGCTCGCGAGATCAAGCGGACAAAGTCCTGGCGGCGCACCTGTTACGCGTCTTTCTAAATCAGCATGAAGCGAATTCGCAGTAGCTTGAATTTCTGTTTCTGGTCTCACTACAAGACGACTCAAAAAAAATTCCCCCTCAATTAAGAATTTACAATTAATAAAATTATAAAACAATAAGCCATTAAAAAGAATTGTGAAAAACTCTATTTTATTAATTCGGCCATGAAATTAAAATTTTTTTTCGTATAATAGTCACGAGAAATTTAAAATTTTTTTATGAAAGGACGTAAATAATTTATGTGGGACGAATATTTTAATACTGATTCTGTTTCCGAAATTCGTTTAAAGACTACAACATATTTTGGACCGGGAGCTATTTCAAAAATTGATGACATCATCAAAAATTTAAAATCCAGAGGAATAAATCAAGTTTTATGCATGACCGGCGGACGTTCTTATAAACTTACTGGAGCATATGATCACGTTGAAGCAGCCTGCAAAAAATATAACGTCGGAATAACTTTATTTAACAAAGTTACACCAAATCCTACAACAACTTCAATTGATGAAGCCGTTTCAACAGCAAAAAAAGACGGTGCAAAAGCTGTTATAGGAATTGGAGGCGGGAGTCCTATTGATGCAGGTAAGAGCGC
>CALCEM010000055.1 GCA_937900285.1 uncultured Fretibacterium sp.
GAGTTCAGACGTGTGCTCTTCCGATCTAGGCTCTGTAACAATTTCAACAAGTACGATCCCGGATGCTGTGAAAAATGAACGCTACCAAACAAGTTTAACAGCTGACGGCGAAGTTTCATCGTGGAGCATTCTGGAGGGCAGTTCGTTACCTTCAGGACTTAATATAAACCGTAGCAGCGGAGTAATAAGCGGAACACCAACAGTTTCAGGATCATATCAATTTACGATCAAAGCTACAGGAAATTCAGGCTCTGATCAAAAAACGTTTGATCTCTACATCGAAGAATCTGGCGGCGGCAGCGGCGGAGGAGGCGGCGGCGGCTGTAATTCGGGAATTGGATTTTTAAGCCTGGTGCTCTCTGTTATTATTATTTTTGCAAGACGCAGTATCAATAAATAAAATTTTAATGCTTTAATACATAAGGCTCTGAAATAAAAATCAGCAAATATAAAAATTTCAGAGTCTTTTTTTATGTTAATATATATAAAAATTTTTTTCAGGAGGTAAATAATTTTATGGCACTTTTGAATTACGACGTGTTGAAAAAATCAGGCTATACAGGTTACGTACTAGAAAAAGCCCCGGAAAAAGTTTTACAATTTGGCGAAGGAAATTTTTTGAGAGCATTCGCGGATTATTTTTTTGATGTCGCAAACGAAAAAGCGAATTTTAACGGCAAAATAGTATTAGTTCAACCGATCGCAACGGGGTTGGGCGAATTAATTGACAAACAAGAAGGTTTATATACGTTATATCTGCGCGGAAGTGAAAAAGGCAAAAAGGTCGACCTTAAACGCGTAATTTCATCCTGCAGCCGCGGTTTAAATCCTTATGCTGAAGGCGGATGGGATAAAGTTCTCGACTTAATGAGAAGCAAAGATTTAGAAATCATCGTCAGCAACACGACAGAAGCAGGAATTGTTTACGATCCTGAAAGCAAATTTGATCAAGTTCCGCCGAACAGTTTCCCAGCAAAATTAACCAGAGCATTATACGAAAGATTTAAAGCAGGTTTAGACGGCCTCGTAATTTTAAGTTGCGAACTGATCGACAATAACGGCAAAGAATTATTAAACTGCGTAAATAAACATATTGCTGACTGGAATTTGGGCGATGATTTTAAAAATTGGGTCAACAATAAAAATATTTTCTGCTCAACTTTGGTCGATCGTATTGTTCCCGGAAGAATCCGCGATGCGAAAGAAGTCGAAGAATTAAACAAAATTAACGGCTACGAAGATAATTTAATCGATGTCGGTGAAATTTTCGGAGTCTGGATCATCGAAGGCCCTGCAGAACTTGAAAATAAATTACCGTTTAAAAAAGCCGGTTTGCCTGTTCATGTTGTGCCGGATGTAACGCCGTATAAAAAACGTAAAGTAAGAATTTTGAACGGTGCTCACACTGGATTTGTGCCTGGCGCATATTTAGCAGGCTTTAACATTGTCCGCGACTGCATGAACGACGAAGTAATTAAAAATTTCATGAACAAAATGCTGAACAATGAAATTATTCCGACGTTACCGCTTGATAAAAAAGATTTGGACGAGTTCGCGGCAGCTGTTCAGGACAGATTTAATAACCCGTTCGTAAATCATGAACTGATGAGCATCTCATTAAATTCTACATCAAAATGGCGCGCGAGAAATATGCCCAGCATGTTGGAATTTATCGAGAAAAATAAAAAATTGCCTGAATGCCTCGTGATGAGTTTAGCTGCGTACATAGCGTTTTATTCGAGCAATATTAAAGAACTTAACGACAAGGGATTAATTTGTAATCGTGGCGGAAATGATTACACTGTGAACGATGATCGTTGGGTTTTGGAATTTTATAACGAGCATAAAAACGATCCTGTTGAAAAATTAGTTCACGCCGTTTTAACAAATAATGAAATGTGGGGACAGGATTTAACAAAAATTGCCGGGCTTGAAGATTTAGTAATAAAAGATTTAAATTTAATTCGCAAGGACGGAGCTAAGGCAGCATTTAAGAGCGTGTTATAAATTTTGTAGTTAAATAAAATTCCCTCTCGCAAGATTTTAATTTTATTCAAACGGGAGGGATATATATTATAACAAGTTAATTTACTTCAGCGCATTAATATAATGAAATGTTATATTCTGAATTATTTTAAATATTTTCTGAGGTATGAACGCCTGATTTTCATTGCGAAATTTATAATTCTTCTTGGGAAAAAGTCTAAAAAAATCTTTGTAGCCACGCGCCTTATTTTATGTCTGGTTCTGAAATAAAATATTTTAAACGGCATTCTCTTATATTTCGTAAATTCATCGCTTTCCTCGCTTGTTAAAATCCCTGTCGGAAATAAAAATAATTTTTCTGTAACTGGCTTTGTGAAATCAATATTTATTTTTAAGTCTCCCTTGTTCCTCAAATGTAAAAATGCAAATTCTGCTATTTTATTTCCGTGCAACATCCCGTCAACTCTGCCATTGTTCCATTCAAAGTAAACGTTTTTTATTACTTGAACACCAGCACCGCCACTACCTTTAAAATAATCTCCTTTGTTTTGAAAAACTGTAATATCATCTATCATGTCATACATAGGGACACCATTATCACGAATAATCGAATCCATACCGGGAGTTTCATCAAAAGCTAAAGGGGCATTTGGACTGGTAGTAAAAGCCTTTTTATAATTTAAATGAGTCCCGGAATCTAAAGTCCTATACATTGCATTAACTTTTGGCGTGTTTTTATATAAGCTACATGGGCCACTGTGGTATATGCGAACATATTTTTTTAAAACTTTATCTGTAATAAACTTCCTCAAATTTCCCCACAATAAATCTATATCGCAATGCCCCCAGAAGTCATAACCCGTTAAATATTCCGAAAACATTTCGCCGTAAGTTGGTT
>CALCEM010000056.1 GCA_937900285.1 uncultured Fretibacterium sp.
GTTCTAAGAACGGTCGCGAATCGGCTGCTCAGAGATTAGGTGTTAAGATTTTCGGTGGGGAGAAGTGCGTGGCAGGCAACATCATCGTTCGTCAGCGCGGCACACGTCACTACCCTGGCACTAACGTGGGTATGGGTAAGGACAACACACTTTATGCCCTCGTGGATGGCACAGTGCAGTTCAAGAAAGGTCGTCTCGACCGCAGTACTGTAAGTGTCGTTCCCGCAGCTGAGGCATAAGGGCGTCCACGCTCAGAAAGAAACAGACAATCACAACTCAAATTAAGGTCCCCTCATGCTTCAGGCATTGAGGGGACTGTGTTTTTAAAGCATTATGAGAGGACATACAATAAAAGAATGGATGCTGGCAACAAGGCCTTGGTCCTTCCCCGCCTCTACAATGCCTGTCTTCGTGACGATGATGTTCCGGACTTCCAGATCGGCGTTGATGCGGCAGCCGCCCCAATCGCGCGGTCCCCAGACGAGCGTGGCGGCGGGGAAGAGAAACGGGCTTGTAATCCGCCGGAAAATGTGTATAATGAAACAAATTACATATTAAAAAAATATAAGAGTGGAGTAATTCCTATAGCGAGCTTTAGCGACATTGTAAGGACTCAACTCTTAATTAAGTACGGTGGCACGTGGACTGATGCTAGTTTTTTTTGTACAGGCCGAAAATTTGAATATATTATGCATTTACCATTTTTTGCGTTTCAATTTCCTAAAAATCACACACTTGTTGCGGATAATGGTTTTATGGTTGCGAATAAGAATCACCCTATATTAAGATTGACGAGAGATTTATTATTTAAGTATTGGGAGGATTATAATTATTGCAATGCGTACATAGTGTTTTATTTCTTTTTTAGGATGGCTACTGAAATTTTTAAAAATGAGTGGGAGCAAGTTCCGTTTTTCTTGAATGCGAAAATGTATTATTTACAACACGAGCAATATAATGATTATTCTGAACAACGCATGAAAGAATTAAGTGAAATAATTGATTTTCACAGACTTACGTACAAAATGAAAAAAGTTCCTTCAGAAAAAAGTTTTTATAATTACGTAATCAATAACGCATAAATTAAAAAAAATTCCTCCCGGCAATTAAGTCAGGAGGAAAAATTTTATTTAATGTTCAAACGTAATTTATAATTATTTTGCTTCAACTGGTTGAGCTGCCATTTCCGCAAGTGCTTTGTAAGTCTCGTAACGTTCGCGGGCTTCTTTTGTTGCCTGATCGAATAATTGTCCAGCAATATCCGGGAATCCTAATTTTAACGAAGAGTATCTAACTTCGCCCATTAAAAATTCCTGATAGGCTTTTGAAAATTCCGCGTAATCTGCTTTAGGTGCTTTTGAATCAAGTGTAAACGGATTTTTACCTTGAGCAACGAGGTCAGGATTATAACGGTATAAATGCCAGTATCCTGCTTCAACTGCTAATTTTGTGCGCTCCTGAGTTTTTCCCATGCCTGCGCGTATACCGTGATTGATACAAGGAGCATAAGCAATAATTAACGACGGACCTTTATGGGCTTCAGCTTCTTTTAATGCTTTCATGAGCTGATTTTTATCCGCACCCATTCCAACCTGAGCGACGTAAACATGTCCGTAAGTCATCGCCATACGTCCGAGATCCTTTTTACGTACGCGTTTACCACTTGCTGCAAATTGTGCGATCGCTGCTGTTGGTGTTGATTTTGAAGCTTGACCGCCGGTGTTTGAATATACTTCAGTGTCAAGAACTAAAATATTAACGTCATCGCCACTGCCGAGAACGTGATCTAATCCGCCGTAGCCGATATCATATCCCCAACCATCTCCGCCGAAAATCCATACAGATTTTTTAACAAGATAATCGTGGTAAGTCGCTAAAATTTCAAATTCCTTCATTGCTGCTTCTGATAATTCGCCGTGATCGTGTTCGCCGCAGTCGCAGAAAATTTCATCAAGTAATTCTTCAACTTTTGCGGAACTTTTAACAGATGCTTCACCGTCAAGATGGGTGTCGAGCCACTCTTTTAAGATCGCTTTATCTTCGGCCGTAACTTCGTCCATTTTGAGCAAATTTTCAACAGCAGTCGTCAAATAATTCACCATGACATTTAATGAGAGTTTCATTCCCATTCCGTACTCTGCTGCGTCCTCAAATAACGAGTTGCCCCAGGCCGGTCCGTGTCCATTTGCATCAGTCGTGTAAGGCATCGAAGGTGCAGAACCGCCCCAAATTGATGAGCATCCGGTCGCGTTGGCGATTATCATTCTTGAGCCGAATAATTGAGTTACTAATTTTGCGTAAGGAGTTTCGCCGCATCCTGAACATGCTCCGCTGAACTCAAATAAAGGTCTTTGGAACTGGCTTCCCGAAACTGTAAATTTATCTTCAAGAGTAGTTTTGTCCGTAACCTGCTCAACAGCATAAGTCCAATTATCAATTTGATCGGTCTGAGATGCAGTCGGTTTCATTTCGAGAGCTTTAACCGGGCAAATATCCGCACAATTTCCGCAGCCTAAACAGTCGAGAGTGTCGACTTGCATTTTATATTTATAGCCTGAATCTTTTGCGACTTTATGATTTGGACGAGCATCAACAGCACCAAAATTCTCCGGAGCATTCGCCTGCTCTTCTGCATCAAGTAAAAACGGTCTAATAGCAGCATGAGGGCAAACCATTGAACACTGATTACACTGGATACATTTTGCGGCATTCCATTCGGGAACATTAACGGCGACTCCGCGTTTTTCATATTTTGAAGTTCCTGCCGGGAAATGTCCATCCTCGTAACCGTCAACAAATGCGCTGACCGGTAAAGTATTACCTTTTTGAGCGTTGATCGTGTCAACCTGATAGCTAATAAAGTCAGGAATTTCTGTCGGGAGTCCTGGTTTTACGTGTACTTTGTCTTCAGCGGTCTTCCATGATTCCGGGACATTAATTTCAATAATTCCGCTAAGTCCTGCATCAACTGCTGAATAATTCATGTTTACGACTTTTTCACCTTTACGGCCGTAACTGTCAACAATAGCCTGCTTCATGTATTTTACTGCGTCATCGATCGGAATAATATTCGCAAGTTTGAAGAATGCCGACTGCATTATTGTATTAGTTCTGCTTCCGAGTCCTAATTTTTGGGCTTCGTCTACTGCGTTAATAACATAGAATTTTACTCCGAGATTTGCAATTTTACGTTTAAGGCTGGCCGGTAAATGTTCTTCTAGGGCTTCGAGCGTTGTCCACTGAGTATTTAATAAAAATGTTCCGCCCTTCTTCATGCCCTGTAATAAATCGTATTGATGTACGTATTCTTGTTTGTGGCACGCTATAAAATCCGCGTTATCAATTAAATACGTTGATTTAATCGGCGATTTTCCAAAACGTAAATGCGACATCGTGATTCCGCCGGACTTCTTTGAATCATAATCAAAATATCCTTGAGCATACATATCCGTATGATCTCCGATGATTTTAATTGAGTTTTTATTTGCTCCGACTGTACCGTCTGAACCAAGTCCCCAGAATTTGCAACATGTAGTACCTTCGGCCGCCGCGTTAATATATTCCGTAACGTTTAAAGAACTGTCGCAAACATCATCAACGATTCCGATTGTAAAATTATTTCTGGGTTCGAATAACTTTAAATTATCGTATACCGCTTTAACATCGCTCGGAGTTGTGTCCTTTGAGCCTAATCCGTAACGTCCGCCGACAATTTTAGGAGCTTTTGTATTTCCTACGAATGTCGCGCAAATATCTTCGTATAACGGTCCGCCGAGTGCTCCAATTTCTTTAACGCGATCCAAAGTTGCAATTGCTTTTACTGAAGCCGGCAATGCTCTAAAGAAATATTTAGGAGAGAACGGGCGATATAAATGTACTTCGACGACTCCGACTTTTTCGCCGCGAGCGTTCAAATAGTCTACAGTTTCCTCGATTGCTTGACACACTGAACCCATTGCGATAATTACGCGGTCTGCATCCGGTGCGCCGTAATAATTAAACGGGTGATATTCACGGCCTGATAAATTGCTGATGTCCTTCATATATCCTGCTACTATATCCGGAACGCGATCTATAAAAGGCTGTTTCGCTTCAGTTGCCTGGAAGAATATATCAGGGTTTTGTGCTGTACCTTTTGTATAAGGCTTTTCGGGTCTCATTGAACGATCACGGAACTCAGCGACTGCATCATAATCTACGAGTTTAGCGAGGTCAGCATAATCAAAAGCATCGATTTTTTGAATTTCATGTGAAGTTCTGAAACCATCAAAGAAATTTAAAACGGGCACGCTGGTTTTAATTGCCGATAAATGTGCAACTGCTGCCATATCGTGAGCTTCCTGAACGCTTCCTCCGCATATCATAGTAAAACCAGTCATGCGGCAGCTCATTACGTCGGAATGATCTCCAAATATATTTAATGCGTGTCCTGCTATTGCTCTTGCTGAAACGTGAAATACTCCGGGCAATAATTCTCCTGCAACTTTATACATGTTCGGGATCATTAATAATAATCCTTGAGAAGCTGTAAAGGTGCTCGCTAAAGCTCCAGCGGATAAAGCTCCGTGACATGCTCCGGCTGCTCCTGCTTCTGATTGCATTTCAGTAACTTTTACTGTATGACCAAAAATATTTTTATGTCCGTGTGCTGCCCATTCGTCAATATGCTCGGG
>CALCEM010000057.1 GCA_937900285.1 uncultured Fretibacterium sp.
TTCGCCCATTAAAGCGGTACGTGAGCTGGGTTTAGAACGTCGTGAGACAGTTCGGCCCCTATCCACCATAGGCGCAAGGTATTTGAGGAGAGCTGTTCTTAGTACGAGAGGACCGGAATGGACAGACCGCTTGTGTATCGGTTGTGTTGCCAAGTGCATAAGCCGAGTAGCAAGGTCTGGGTGGGATAACCGCTGAAAGCATCTAAGTGGGAAGCCCCCTCCAAGATGAGATACCTTTTAAACGAGAAATGACTATGAGACTAATAGTTAGACAGGCCGAAAGTGTAAGCGTTGTGAGGCGTTGAGCTGATCGGTTCTGATTATTGAAATTTTATTCTCTTCTTCATCGTAGCTTTTAAATTTTTTTTGCTGGTTTGCATGGAGTATTTATAAATTTTCTGGTGGCTTTTGCGACAGTGTTACACCCGGTTACATGCCGAACCCGGAAGTTAAGCCTGTTAGCGTCGATGGTACTATATGGGGTACATATGGGAGAGCAGATAACTGCCAGATTTAAATTTTTTCGAGAGGTTATTTAATTTGAATGGCCTCTCTTTTTTGTAACAAAATTTATTAAAAAGGAGCTTGACAAAGTAAAATGACCGTGTACAATACCTCACCTCACCTCACCTCACCTCACCGAAACCATAATTTTATACTTTCAACAATTTTAATTTTAATTGCTTCCGTCATAATCGGCACTGTTTTGATGTTCGTGGCTTATTCATTACCGGTCGAACCTATGCGGAAAAACGTCGCTAAATCTATCGACAGACTGTTAAAAGAAGATCAAAATAGAACTTGGATAGGGTGGAGACCTTTTGGCTATTCTGCAATAGGAAGTTTAACAGATTCAATTATGTATAATAATGCGACTTTTATTAATCCTGAAAATAATTCAGTCATATATAATTCAATGATGAACCCAAGAGCGAAAATTATATATGACAATGAAAAAAATAATACAGAATCTACAAGTAATTATTTAAGTTTGGCAGTCTCATTAGGAGAAATAAAAACAAATGAGCAAATATCAATTTTTGAATACCCAAGATATTGGCACGGCTATTTAACTTATTTAAAACCTCTTTTTATGCTCTTAAATGTCCAGCAAATTAGATTTTTTAATTTTTTTATTTTGTCCGCTTTAACTTTGGCCGTTATCTTAAGATTTTTTTATATTACTAATTATAAATATACTTCCGCTCTCGTTGTTGCCTTTTTAATAATCGATCCCGTTTCCGCTGCAATTTCAACATTTTATTCTCAAATGTATTATTTGACGTTAATCGCTCTCGTTCTTATAACTTTTAAAAATAATTATTTTTTGAAAAATTCACGATATTATTATTTATTCTTGTTTACTGGGATTATTACTTGTTATATTGATCATTTGTCTTCCCCGTTAATTTCCTTAGGAATCCCAATTACAGCATATTTAATAATAAATTCAGGTTCGTTTAATTTTAAACAAAATTTATTTTCAACTTTTATATTGTCTTTCGCTTGGAGCGTGGGTTATGTAGGAATGTGGGCAGGTAAATGGATAACTGCTTATTTATTAACAGGTAATAACGTAATTCAAGACGCTTTAAACAGAGTTTCACTGAGAATAAACGGTGAAAATGCTACCTGGAAATTTGTTTTTTCTCATATTCATGATTATTTACGAGTCGATTCGCATATTATTCCAATTTTGTTTATTTTGTGTCTATTAATCATAATAATTCCAATTTTAATTTTTTTAACAGTCAAATATAAAAAATATCGCATATCCCAAATAATTCCATTGATTTTTATTAGCCTTTACCCGTTCATATGGTACGCTGTAGTACAAAATCATTCTATAATACACAGCACGGCAAGGAGATTATTATCTATATCAATTTTCGCAATTTTAAGCGCGGTATTTAAATATAACGAAAAAAATTAATTTCTGAGCTTGATATTTTTAAACTTTTTGTTAAATTTCTAAGAGGCTTAATTTATCATTGAGTCTCCTTTTTTATTTAATTTTAAATTTTAATTCAGGTGAAAATTTTTGAAACTCATCAGAAATATTTTTTTTATAATAATGTCATCAATTTTAATCGGTGCATTACTCTTAATAAGCGTTTATTTAATTCCAACAGATAAGATTAACGAAAATATTTTTAATACTCCTGATTCATTTTCAGTTAAAGCGGAACTATTTTCATGGGCCGGCCTGCCTCTTAAATCTCCTTTTACGGTTTCTTTCGGCACAACTGATAAATATATGATGCAAATTTCAGCCTCAAATTATAACGCTTCAGCAATTTTTAAAGCCATGTTAAACCCCATTGACTCCCAAAATAATTTTTATCCTAGATATTGGCACGGATATACGATTTTTTTGAAGCCGTTATTATATTTTTTTGACGTAAACCAAATTAAATTTATAAATGCATTCCTACAAATTATTTTACTCGCATTCGTCTCATTTAAAATTTATAAAATATTCGGCTTAAAATTATTAATTGCTTTTCTCATAACAATTATTTTTATTGATCCAGTTTCGTCCGCTATATGTTTAGCTTATTCACCAATGTATTACATTATGTTATTTGCGGTTATGTATGTCCTGAAAAAAAATTTTTATTTAATTGAAAATCAGAATTATATTTATTTTTTCTTGATCGCCGGAATCGTTACAGCCTTTTTTGATTTCTTAACATACCCCCTGATAACTTTGGGCATCCCTTTAATATTTTACGTATTATTAAATAATAATTTCGCATCCTCAAAAAAAATTTATGACATCTTAAAATTTTCGATTTATTGGAGCTTCGGTTATGCATCAATGTGGTCCGGTAAATGGGTAATCTCTTATTTATTGACTGGTTATAACACTTTCGCAAATGCCTTTAACGCAATGACAGAACGCACTCAAGGTTTTAATGAATATTTCGGGCAAAATATAAATATTAAATTAGCTCTTTCACGAATAACTCAAAATTTTAATATTTTAATTTTCGTCGTTATATTTTTATGCATCATGGCCGGAATAATTTTTTATATCGCAAGAATTTTAATCAGGAATAAATATTATTTTTACGAAATTCTGCCATTAATATTAATTAGCTTATATCCGTTTGGATGGTATTTAATTTTACAGAATCACTCTGTTTTACATTACTATTTCACAAATAAAATTTTGTCCGTTTCGTTGTTTGCTATGATGTGCGCAATAATTCAATTAAATAAATTAAAAGGGAAGGCGTAAATTTTGAAAGCTATCAGAAATTTTATATTTATAATTTTTGTTTCGATCATACTCGGAATTATTTTAATGTGCTCGGCTTATTCAATTCCAAATAATAATATACGCGAAAATATTTCAAGCTCAATTAATTTATTATTACGTGAAGGCGGTTATAATTCCTGGCTCGGATTCTCTGGACGCAAATTTTATTCTACTGCTGACGGCGCAACTGATGCAATTATGTTAAACAACGCTTTATATTATGAAAACGACTCAATAATTTTTAATGCCATGATGAACCCAAGAAAAATTTTTAAAATTAATGAGAATACTAACAACGACAATATTTTAATTGAAATCTTAGCCGAATCAGTTAAAAATAATAATAATGCATCTATAAATTTTTATCCCAGATATTGGCACGGGTATTTAATTTTTCTTAAGCCGCTTTTAAATTTTTTCACGGTCGCTCAATTAAGAATTATTAATTTTATTTTGCAAGTCTCAATTTTAATATTGATCATCGCTAAACTATTTAAACGCACGAATTTTAAATTTATTCTCGCTTTCATTCTCTCAATAATTTTTATTGATCCAGTAAATTCCGCAAAATGCTTCCAGTATTCAGGAGTTTATTACATCACGTTAATTTCAATTTTAGTAATGCTGTCGAAAAATTTTAATTATTTATATTTATTTCTGCTCAACGGAATTTTAACGGCCTTTATAGATTTCCTGACTTATCCGCTTACAACTTTAGGGATTCCGTTAATAATTTATTTGATCTTAAATCCGGAATCAAAATTAATTACAATCTTTAAATTTTCGCTGTCATGGCTGATGGGTTATTCTGGAATGTGGTCGGGCAAATGGCTCGCAAATTATTTTTTTACTGGTTATAACATTTTTTCAGATGTTTCAAACGCCATCAACGACAGAATACACGGAACAAGCGCATATTTTGGAAGATCCGTAACTTGGAATTTAGTATATGATCACGTTAAAAATTTAAATTATTCTTGGATTATCGCTTTAATATTTATAGCATCAATAATAATTTTTCTCGCGATAATTTTAAGAGCCGTCAAATTAAAAATTACAAGTTTAAATAATATTTTGCCGTTGATCGTAGTGAGTTTATATCCTGTTATATGGTTCGCGTTGTTGCAGAATCACTCAATAATACATTATTTTTTCACATATAAAATTTTTTCAATAACATTTTTCGCGGTTCTGGTAATCTTAATAAAATGCTTGAATTACGAAAAATAACGCGTAATATAATCCATTAAATATAAATAAATTTTTTATGGAGCTTATTTATAAATTGTTACGTAAATTATTTTTAACATTCTGCGCCGTGTATATTTTTTTATTCTGCTGGCTCGGAAGTTTCGCATATCCTCAAGCTGATGATTTTAATTTTAAAGCCGATGTTTTAAATGTTAATTCAATCGGGAAATTTTTCGGCGTTCAAAAAGATTTATATTTTAATCTGCATGGCCGTGTTTTAAATTCTTTTATAATGACTTCGCTGGGATTATTGAATTATGATTTATATTATAAATTTTTCGCGTTCGGAACAATTTTATTTTATATATCAGCGTTATATTATTTGAGCAGGAATTTTAAATTAACTTTAATTTTTTCGGCTGTAACTCTCGCATTTGTTCCGTATTTAAACGAGTCATTATATTGGATGACTGGTTCAGCGCATTTTATTTCAGCGAGTTTAATTTTAATAATAATCTCATTGGCATATAAAGCATTTAATAATAATTTCATCGCTTTAATATTTTGTGCGATCCTGATTTTTTTAAACGGGACTTTACTAGAACAGCCCTGCGCATTTCAAATTTTAATATTTATGTTCACGTTAATATATTTCGTCAGCATAAAAAATTTTCGTAACGCAACAATTTCAATTATGTTTATAATAATTTCGTTCGGAGCATTTTCGACGGTATATTTTTCGCCTGCGACATCGTTAAGAATGGGAAATATTGCCAAAATGAATTTTATTTCACATTTAGCGCGGGCATTAATGGTAAGTGCTGGATTTGGATTTTTTACGGTTATAAAATTTTTCGTCAAGCCAATAATTTACGCATTAATATTATTTCTGCCTGATGTTCATAAAAATATTTTTGAGACCAAATTAAAATTTAAGCACATAATTTTTATTGTTGCGTTAATAGCTTTTTCGATGCAATTTATAACGGGCTGGGCTTTGGGAGTTGGTCAACCTCCGCGCGGTGAAAGTTTAGCATTATTTTTCATGTTTATAGCCTGGAATTTGTTATTAATATTTTTTTACGACGGCAAATTTATAAAGTCAAATAAATTTTACAAGTTCAGATATTTATATTTAATTTTAGCGTTCCTGATCAGTTTCAATTCTCACGATGTAATAAAAAATTTGCTCGAAGCTCCGGAATATTTGGCCGAAAATATAAAACGTTCGGAACTCGTTGAAATGCAAAAGGCTCAAGGGATCAAAAATATTATTGTGCCGATATTGAATTTAAAACCCGACATGCTTTATTTTTGGGATATTACTCCGTATGATGGCGATTATAAAAATTTATCGTATTCGGAAGTTCACGGGATCAATAAAATTTACGCGCTGCCTCAAGTTTTATATAATAATAAAAGTGAAACGCAAAAATTTCTAAACGGAGATTTTACGCCATTTATAAATATTGCTGAAGCCGGGAATATTGACGCTCAAATTTTAGCTGGAGAATTATACGATTCGAGGGGGCGTGTACCTGGTAAAAATATTATTTCTGATGATAATCTCGCAATAAAATATTATTTAATGGCTGCTGAAAATAAAAATAATTTCGCGTATAGACGTTTAATCAGCAGGTATGTAATCGGGAGCAATAACGTAAAAAATTTAAGAGGAGCATTATATTATTTTTTATTGTACGAATTAAGCTCGATAAAATTATAAAAAATACATAAAAAGGCGGTTGAAAAATTTTGAGTACTAATTTCGGACGCACGGACATAATGGATCAGGGATCAGGGATCAGGGATCAAGATCAGGATATACCCGTAATTTTTTATCATGAAGGCAATCAGGAATATTTGAATTATGCATTAAGACAGGCAGAAAAATTTAATAAAACAGTAATATTATTGTGAGACGAATCAAATAAAATTTTTTCCTCAAACTGGTACGACATAAATTTACTTAATAATTTGCCGAATTTGCCTATACTTTATTTCTTTATGGTATAAAAATACAATTTAAAGTCTTATTTGTCAATAGTTTGAAGAAAGATTTATGAGAAATTTTTTATTCTCTCACTTAACACACTGTCAATATGTTTTATTAAGTTGTCTAAATATAACTCGCATATAGCTATTTCCATTGACCTGATACGTATTCATGCTATCCACCTCTCTTACCAAGTTCGAATTAAAATTGCCGCAACAGTCAGTGCAATACCAATGTATCCCATATCTGAACAAAACGGGAGGTCGCGATTATAAACATATGCTGTTACTTCTCCTTCTTTCAAAAGCCTACGCTCATCTTGCCATTCTTCGGGATAATCACTAACAAACAGGTAACTGTCCAGTGTACCTGCTTTCGTGTATGTGCGAATGACAGCATAAACAAGAGTGTTAAACTGTTGCTCAAATTCCCTGACCCGTTTCAAGTCTTCACCATCAATCCAGAAAAAAGCACCAGCAGGTGGTTCGCTGATGCTAATCTTTCCTAACTTGTCAAACTGCTCGATGGTCTGCTCAAAGATACCTAACGCTTTCATTCGGCTAATTGCTTCAGCCTTCTTTTTCTCTATACTGACGTTCACAACAACATCTTCTTCCTTGCTTCTCCCAACAATTCCTCGACTGACTGGCCATGTCTTGCTAGTTGCTCATCAAGAACCTTACGGACTTCCTGCAGAGCATTATTATCAATGTCAATTACATACGTCACACCGTCATAATCTAGAAATTCAATGCATGTGTCAATTTTTAACGGGAGAAAACCATTTAAACCAATGAAGAAATCACAAACATTTTCATCATGCTCCATTGACATACCCCGTACCTCTGTCAATAACCTGCATAGCTCATTAGTTGCCTCGATAGGAACTATAACTGTTGGGAAGACTGTCGGATAAGTAACATAAGCCTGATCCCATCCAAAATAATCTAGATTATCAACTCTTTTAGTGATTAATATTGCTTCACGTACTTTGTCTTTCTTTAGCATGTTTAATCCTCGCTTTCTGCTGAATAATACTTGCTGTTCTTAGGGCGTTGGGCTGAGTTCCAACGATAGCCTGCCTCGCGGTCTGCCTGAGCATTCAGGCGATTATGCTCTCGTGTTCTCTCACGTGCTACTTCAAAGCGGTTCAAAATATTAAGGAGCTGTGTGGCAAGCTCCTTTTTGCCGCTGCTCACCAGCTCCCAATGAATGCGCTTCAACAACGTGTATTCATCGTTCTTCAATCTCATTGTGCGTCTGCCTCATTATTGTCTGTCTGAGGATCATGCCATTTCAGACCTCGTTCATTGTAAAGCGGTATCCAGTGAGCTTCGTAGAAGTCGTAACCTGCTCCGTCAATACCGAAGAAATAACCAAATTCTTCACTCTTGAAGATACGAAATCCACACTTAGACATCTGCTTTATTCCGTCTCTCTCTTTCATCAAGACTTTCTCCGAATGTCCACATCGGTCCCCATATAGGAAGTTGGTCATAATATTCGACTTCATTGTCGGAATTTGTTACTTCTTCCCAATCTTCGGGGTCTGCTTGCCATAATTTTGCAATCATTGGCGTAGGGATCGCATTAAAACCATTTACCCATATTTGTGCGGCTTCCAGCCGCGTCATTCCTTCATGTAACATTACTTGTGTCTCCTCCCTTTATTATTCAAAGAACTGACCATCTATAATATTTAGTACGTCATCTGTATCATAAAATGAGCTAAACTCCTCGTTATACAGTTGCGTTATAATCTGATTACCGTATTCCTTGCGATACAACTCCAGCTCATTTTGCGTATAAAGCTCAAGCAAATCGCTGTACATCTGAACCATGTCACTGGGCAAATCAAACGGTACATACTCTTCCACTACATCAGCTTTTGAGGACGGCGTTAGTTTGTAGACTTTTTTAATGTACTCGTACTTCGGAAAATCAGGCTTGGCCGCGTCTGCTACAATTTCAACGACTGATTTAATAACAGCGCCAATCTGTTTACAGTTAATATATTCATGTAACGTGTGCTGGTTGTAATAGCCTGAAGACAGATTGACTGCTGCAACTCCCATTACTGGAGCAATAACCGAGATGTCACTGAATGAGCCGTAAGCTGTAATAAAACCCTTACTCGTTATGTATTTCTCGAACTCTGAGTTGTTGCAACCGTAATACACTGCATCATTCTTGCCTTTACGGTCAATCTCAATTAAGAGCTTCATTTTGGTTATATCCTCCGGAAGTCTGCCCTTACCTTTTGGCAATCTGCCGTCATCACTATAATCCATAACAAATTTTTCAGCTCCAAGCCCTCCGATTTCTTCATTACATGTAAACAACAGCCAGGGTTTTATTAGCGAGGCTTCATGAACCTTCACTAGTGCATAAACGCCACAGCGGTCATCTCCGCCTATTCCCTGTGGTGACATCAGAATGTTTCCGTCTGGAGACTTGCATATGTGCTTAACCGGCTTTTCATGAACTGTGTCCATATGAGCAAGTAGCATGATTGGGGCTTGGCCGGGAATTAAAATGTAGTTGCCAAAATGGGCGATAGCTACATCTCTGTACTTCTTGAGAAGCATATTGAACAACTCATTTTGCGTTGGTTTCACAAAGTCTTCTAACTTATTCATATACTATTTCCTCCTTCACTGTTTCTTCATCCTCCTTAGCACGTTCTGCATCTGATAAGCAATCAGGGCAAAGACCATCCTGCATTACATCTTCATGAAACATCCTGTTACAATGCTCGCATTCTCTGTAGTAGTGATGGGCGCAATTTACGCAAACATGCTCTTCATCACCGTATTCGTTGTAGACTTCCATAATACTGTCTATGTGAACCAATTCATCACAACGTTCGCAATAAGTGTAATAATGATCAAGGCAATTCTGACAAACATAACACTCATCATTCTGAACATAACTCATGTTACCGTAATAGTGGTAGCTTTCACATTCATCGCAGTATACGTAGTAACGGTCTGAACAGTCATCGCATACCCTTATCTCGTCTCCATTTTCGTCATAGACATAGTGCAACTCGTCTTCATCATAGTATTCACCACAGCAATCACAACATGTTGTGCTGTCTTTGCAGTGGTAGCAGTACAAACCTTCACTTATTTCACAGCCACATTTTATGCAGAGGCCGTATGTTCCAATTTGAAACTCCTCAAAGTCATCTTTGCGATCATTTCTGATGCTGACCATTGCTGCGAAGTCCTGATATTTCCAATCCTCATAACCACCAAAGCCACAGCCACTATACAGATTAACTTTTCCATTATCGTAATACTTAAACGTTTTCCAGAGATTAGGCTGTTCTTCAAGTGCTGAAATCTCACGTTGTATCAAATCACGATATATCTTGGATTCAGCAAATGCCCTGTGCGTACCGCCTGCATCGTTGTAAAGCCTGCTCTGAAGTAACAATCCGTTTCCGGGCTTGTAGCAAAATATCTGTCGCATGTTTTTGCGGTTATTCAACGTTTCTACATTCGTGGGGTCTAGCACTGTAAACACAATGAATGTATAATTATCGCGAGCGTAGCCTGTGCATCCATTGTTATAGGAGTATTCCGTAGAATTAAACGAGTGGCAGCTTGTTAATGTACAGCCACGCTCATCGTTTTTCGGATTACTCATAGTGATAAAGTGCGCCGGATTGAGCGAAACAAATAATTTAAAATCAATCTTGTGAGACGTTATCTCATCCGCAAATTGTGCATACAGGTAATTAAAATTTTTGTTTTCTGTTACTCCCAAAGCTACACATAAAGCTCTAAACACACGACTCAACTTTTTACCATCAGCATATGCTTTCGGTGCGAGAGCGTTTATAGCTTCGATGCTTTTTGCTTTCTCTTCATCCGTCAAATCAGGAATATAGAAGAAACGGATTGCTTCCTGAATGTTGCAGTACTGCTTCTCAGTCCAATTGTGCATCGGGTCTTCCAGAATCTGCTTTGCTAAATTCTTAATGCGGTCGTAATCAGGTTCGTGCGTCCGTGTTCCATTGATTATCAATGCGTCCAGCTTTTCATCCCAAACAGGAGACTTTCTGAACAGTTCACGAAGTTCTTGTTTGGCATAGTAGTTATCACGTGCCAGCTTCGTTATAAAACATTCCGAAACATCATCAAGTACTTCAGTTTGTGTTGTATACCTGCCATAATCCGCTAAAGCCTGCCTTATGTTCTCTTCAGCAAGTGCAATTTTCTCTTTTACTTCCATAAGCTGTATCCTCCTCATGTTTTCTGCCATTACCCTTTCAAGGGTCATCGCGTTTGGCACTACCGCTTGTAGCTCGCCTCAACTTTCCCAACAAGGTAACCTTTTCGGCTTGGTTACTAAGCATTTCCGATTGCCACTTCTTCCTTATTGCCCCTAATTTACTTAGGCGCTGTGGTTTATCTTTATTGTCAATTTACTAGGCAACTTAAGTTAGTTATTGAAATAAAAGCTATTGATAAAACACTTGCAGGTGAATGTTATGACGATAAGAAGCTCGATAAACGCCGAGTATATGAGGTCATTCTGAACCGTATCAGTAAAGGTTTAAATAGAGAGAACGTATTTCGTTCTAAATATCAAAATTAGGAGGATAAATTTATGTTAGAAGTAAAAGTGACAATCGCAACAACTCCCGAATTAACTGGTGTACTTAACAGTTTTGTAACAGCAATTAACGGCAAAGCACAGCCAGTTCCTACGACACAGACCAGTGTTCATACATTAGACACTGCCACACATGCTCCGATGCCCGTTGCACCTGTACAGGCCACGACAAAGCAAATACAGACTCCGGCAACTCCTGTTGCGAGTGTCCCTCTGGCTAATGCCTCTCAGTTTAGCGTAGAGCAGATTATGACAGCAGGTGCAACTCTTATGGACGCAGGCAAGATTGAAGACTTGATGAACTTGCTTCGCTCCTTCGGTGTTCAGGCAGTTACAGAGCTGAAGCCGGAACAGCTTGGTGCTTTTGCCACTGAGATGCGAAAACTGGGTGCTGCAATATGAGTGAAACTCACGCCCTGCTTTCCCCGTCAGCAGCAGCGAGATGGCTGAATTGTACACTTGCGCCAAGACTGGAAGCAACAATCCCTGAAAAGACAAGTGAGTATGCGATGGAAGGAACGTTAGCTCACAGTGTTTGTGAAGTTACAGCTAAACTTCACTTCAAAAAAATTAAAAAGGCTTCATACACTGCCACCATAAAACGTCTGAAACAAGACCCGCTTTGGAATGACGAAATGCTCAACACTGCGGAAACGTACGTCGGCCATTTATTAGAGAGGGCTTTAACTTTTAAGTATGAACCTTACATCGCATTTGAAACAAAGGTTGATCTTTCGGATTATATTCCTGAAGGTTATGGTCGTTGTGATTGCACGTTGTTCGGCGATGACACACTGATTATCACAGATTACAAGCACGGTAAAGGTGTAATAATAAGCGCAAAGAATAATCCGCAAATGAAATTATATGCACTTGGTGCTTTGAAACTGTATCACCCACTCTTTGGTGATGCTATTAGAAATGTACAAATGTGTATAGAGCAGCCACGCATTAATAGTTATGAAAGCTGGAGTTGCACAACTGAGGAGTTGCTTGAATGGGGTGAATTTATCAAGCCGATTGCTCAGAGGGCATTCATGGGTTTTGGCGAGTATAAAGCCGGTGAATGGTGTCGCTTCTGCCGTGCTAATGGCCAGTGCAAAGCGCAAGCCCAGCAACAAATCAGCGCTCTTGACGATTTTAATCCTACGGCATTATCTGATGAAAGTAGTGCTATTGCTAAAACTGAGAATATTCCGCCTTCAGTCCTTACGCCAGAAGAAATTAGTGAAGTGCTGAAACGAGGTAAAACACTAGTAACTTGGTATAAAGCTGTTGAAGAACATGCACTTGAGGTACTTCTTAGCGGTGAAGCAATTCCGGGCTACAAAGTAGTGGAAGGTCGAAGCAACCGCACATGGATGAATCAAGATGCTGCTATGGACGCGCTCCAGCAGGCAGGTTACGACAGAGCTGTACTTTACGACAGCGTCCCCAAGAGTCTGGCACAGTTAGAAAAAGTAATAGGCAATGCAAAATTTATCGAGCTTGTAGGTCAATTTATTACTAAACCACAAGGCAAGCCCACGCTAGCAGACGAAAAAGACAGCCGCAAGGCATTTAACAGTGCCACTTCAGATTTCGCAGAAGTCGCACAAAAATAATTTATAGGAGGACAAATAAAATGTATAATAACAATCCGACTCGCGTTCTGACTGGTGAAGTTCGCCTGTCATATGTTAATTTAATAGCACCTCGTGTAAATAGTAGCAATCCCAACGCTGACCCACGTTACTCCGTAACATTGTTAATCCCGAAGTCAGATGTTGCAGTGTACGAGAATATCTTATCAAGCATTGAAGTAGCCGCAACAGACGCACAGGCAAAGCTCTGGGGTGGAGTTCGCCCGCCAGTTATGCCTATTCCCATTCATGATGGGGATGGTGTAAGAGAGAATGGAACGCCTTACGGTTCTGAATGCAAAGGTTGCTGGGTTATTACCGCAAGTTCCAAGCAGAAACCGCAAGTTGTCCATCAGAGCGACATTAATACCGAACTTGCACCGCAAGACATTTACAGCGGAATGTATGCTCGCGTTACGATTAACTTTTTCGGCTACAATCAGGCAGGTAGACGCGGAATAGGATGCGGTCTTGGCAACGTAATGAAGACTCGCGACGGTGAACCTCTTGCTGGCGGTGCATCTGCTGCTGCTGACTTTGCTGGTATCGGTCAGACCATTACTGTTTCTGCACAAATGTCACAAGCCCATAATCCAATGGGTATTCAGCCTGGAATGGTGAATCCTCTGACTGGTCAGCCCTACTACGGTTAAGTATGTGAGACGCACAGTCGCTATTGGAACGACGGCTGTGCACTTCTACTTCATAGGAGAATAAATAATGAATAAACCTAAAATCTTTCGAGTATTTTATCAAACAGGTTACAGCAAAGGTTGTATCAGAGTTCATGTCGGTAATTTCTTCGGCAATACAACGCTAAAAACAATCGATAAGCTCTTGAAACTCGCACGGGTTCACTGCACAAGCGAACAGCAGAATGATCTTCTTATGGACTTAGAAGAGGAGAAACTGCTAAGAACTGGGACACAGCGTGAACGCATTGAGAAATGTATCAAGAGAATAAAGGCTCAGACGTGGAGAAAAGTATGATAAATCTTTCAATCGACTTGGAAACATTCAGCAGTGTTCCCATTGCTAAAGCAGGCGCGTATAAGTATGTCCGAAGTCCAGACTTTGAGATTCTGCTAATGGCGTACAGCGTGAACGGCGACGAGCCTTCGATTATTGATTTAGCGCAAGGCGAAGTTATTCCGCAGTGGCTTAATGAAGCAATCCTTAGTCCTGAATATATTAAACACGCTTATAACGCCTCGTTTGAATGGTATTGCCTTTCAAAATTCTATGGCACAGTGCTGCCGGTAGACCAGTGGCGAGACACTATGCTTCACGGCTTGTATTGCGGGTTCACTGCAGGATTGGAAGCGACAGGCAAAGCTCTTGGCCTCAGTGCTGAAAAGCAGAAGCTCTCAGTCGGCAAAGCGTTAATCCGTTACTTCTGCATTCCCTGTACTCCTACGATTACGAACGGACAGCGTCAGCGTAATCTCCCAAAACATGACCCTGCGAAGTGGGAATTATTTAAGACCTACTGTAAAGGCGATGTAGTAACAGAGATGGAAATTGACCGGCGACTGTCAGCGTTCCCTGTACCTGACGAAATCGAAAAGCAGTGGCAGACTGACCTTATTATCAATTCGCGCGGTGTTGCCGTAGATATGGACTTGGTACAAGGTGCTCTTCAAATCGGCAACAGCACACGTGAGAAGTTAATGCGTGAAGCCATAAGAATCACCAGCCTTGAAAACCCGAACAGTATTGCGCAACTGTCAAAATGGCTAGAAGCTGAGACAAATGAGACTGTAACCGACCTTCGCAAAGAAACGGTAGCAGCACTCCTTGAAGGCCAGCTTATAACAGGCGATGCAGAACGAATGCTTGAAATTCGTCAGGAACTCGGCAAAACCAGTACAAAGAAATATGACGCTATTGAGGCTTGCGTATGCACGGACGGACGAGTGCGTGGATTACTTCAATTTTACGGAGCTAACCGCACCGGAAGATGGGCAGGCAGACTTGTACAAGTTCAAAATCTGCCGAGAACTTATCTTGAACAAATTGATGTTGCCCGTGAAGCTGTGAAGAAACAACAAGCTGAAACACTGCAATTCTGCTTCGGCTCTGTCAACGATACACTCTCACAGCTCATTCGTACATCGTTTGTAGCAACTCCCGGCAACAAGTTAGTTGACGCTGATTTTTCAAGCATTGAAGCTAGAATTATCTCATGGCTGGCACAAGAAAGCTGGCGGCTCGAAGTGTTCAAGACGCACGGCAAAATATATGAGGCTTCAGCAAGCCAGATGTTTGGAGTTCCTATCGACAAAATTAAAAAGGGTAACCCTGAATATGCTTTACGGCAACGCGGGAAAGTTGCGGAACTGGCTTTGGGTTATCAAGGCAGTACTGGTGCTCTCATCGCGATGGGTGCTCTAAAGATGGGAATTCCTGAAGAAGACCTGCCGGATATTGTTGCCCGCTGGCGTGAAGCTAATCAACGTATTGTAGAGCTTTGGCACAAGGTCGAAAACGCCGCAATATTCACGATACAGACTGGTAGACAAGAAGGAGTTAATAATTTAATTTTCTCACGTGAGTTCGATTTGGTTAATGAACTTGACTTTATGACAATTACATTGCCAAGTGGTCGAAAGCTCTATTACGCACACCCTGAACTTGGAACGAATCAGTGGGATCATCCGTCAATAAATTATCTCGGCGTAAATCAGACAACGAAACAGTGGACACGGCTTGAAACATACGGGGGAAAGCTGGTTGAAAATATTGTACAGGCTATTGCCCGTGACTGCCTTGCTGTTGCTATCGAACGCCTCGAAGCTACTGGCTTTCCTGTAGTATTTCACGTTCACGATGAAGTAGTTATCGACTGTCCTGAAACACAGGCAAATCTTAATAAGGTTGTAGAGCTGATTACAACGCCAATTTCTTGGGCATCTGACCTGCCACTAAATGCTGACGGCTGGGTTGGAGACTTTTTCAAGAAGGATTAAAGGAGGTTTAAGTAATGTGTCTTATCGCTACAACGCTATTTTTCATTCTGCTGGTCATTATTTGGGCAGGTGTGAGTTATTTCTCCAGACTCTACGGGTCAAAATATAGAGTTTACTGGAACGGTTATGAAAAAGGCTATAAAGATGGAGTCAAAGCAATAACACAGCTTTTAGAAATGGAGGAAAGATCATGAATTTAAATTCTTTGGCTGAAACTATTCACAAGACAGCAGTTACTAAAGGCTGGTGGGACAATTCGCGTTCATTTGGTGATGTTATAGCTTTGTGTCATTCAGAACTAAGCGAAGCCTTAGAAGAATACCGCAATAATCACCCTATGGTTTATCAGGGCGAGGATGGCAAACCTGAAGGCATAGCAGTAGAAATGGCCGACTGCATCATTCGCATATTGGATTGGGCAAATCAGGAAGATTTAGACATGCAGAGCGTGATTCTGAACAAAATGAAATATAACGAGACACGTTCATATAGACACGGAGGGAAAGTAGTATGAACGGGTTATCACTGTTCAGTGGCATTGGAGGCATTGATCTCGCGTTCGAGTGGGCTGGAGGAACTGTTACAGCAATGTGTGAGATCGAGCCTTACTGCCAAAAAGTCCTGCATAAACATTGGCCTCATGTCCCGCTGTTTGAAGATATAAGGGAGCTGAAAGGATCAGATTTTGGAACGATTGACATTATTTACGGAGGGTTTCCCTGTCAGCCCTTCAGCGTGGCGGGAAACAGAAAAGGACAAGACGACAACCGCTATTTATGGCCGGAGTTTTCGAGGCTGGTCTCAGAGATTAAGCCGCGTTGGGTGCTCGCTGAAAACGTACCTGGAATCTTGCGTATCGCTGCTGACGATGTTTGTTCCGATTTGGAGCATCAAGGCTACAGTGTTGGGATATGGGATTTTGAAGCTGCGACTGTCGGTGCAAAACACAGGAGAGAACGGATATTTTTTGTGGCGCACTCCGGACGCACATTGCTGGCGAGGAGCGTCGAGCAAAGAACGTTACAAGGTGAAACTGAAGAAAGGACTCCCAATCAGCTTAAACGACCAAGTTGTTCACAAGGCGAGTGGGACTTCTGTAATCAGTGGGAGTCTGAACCCAGAGTGGATAGAGTGGCTCATGGGATTCCCTATCGGGTGGACAGACTTAGAGCTTTAGGAAATGCTGTTGTCCCACAACAAGTCTATCCAATTTTCAAAGCAATCATGAATATAGAAAAGGAGTATAGCGATGATTAACTTCTTGCGTAAGTTTTTCGCCCGTATTGTGAATAAGGAAGTAGTGCATTTTATACCGCACTCAAATAATGAATTGGAACTTTCCGATGGGGACAGGGCTGCATTATATGGCTGGCCGGATAAAACTGTGGGAGAAGTAATGCAACATGACCAGTAACGCAGATAAATTAAAAGCACTCCGTTACACTCTCGGACTTACTCAGGCGCAAATGGCTGAAAAGATTGGAGTATCGAAAACTTCCATAAAACACTGTGAAAACGGATATAGTCCGCAAGGTAAGACTAAAACTCATGCACAATCAAGGATTAAGGCTTTCCTTGAAGTTCAGGATATTAGCCCTGCGGTAATAGCTGAAAGTAAGTTAGCTATTGGTCTAGGAGAGCGACAGAAATCCCTACACAAGCATTTTACAAAAGGTAAGTGCTACAGAATTTATTATGACGGTTATCAAAATTCTTATGACAGAAAATTTCTTTCAACAGGTACTTCTTCATGGGAGCAGAGTTGTATCTTCATGTTCCTACGTAAAGATGGGATTCATCATGTCTTTCGTGAGGTAAGAGGTGGCTGGATAAGAACATATACAGACGCTCAATTAGTCGGTAAAAACATACAAGAGGTAGAACCATGAGTAAGGTATGGCAAGAATTAAGACGTTTTCTAAAAAAGAGTTATACAAATCGATATGTAACGCGTAAGTTTGAATTACGTAAAAAACTTGAGCGAGTTTTGCTTATGGATCAGACAAATTAAGGGGGTTAAGAGCTATGCCAGCAAAAATATTAAGTCTTGAAGAACGTCTTGAACTCACACGACGTAAGATGGCATTTCGTGAAAGTGTAAAGCGTGCTAATGAAGTACCCACAGCTTCCAGTGCAGGAGAACATCCCGAATCTGTGTTCGATGAGAACCACTGCCCATATTGCGATGGAGATTTAATGCGCTTCGAGGGGTGTTATCGTTGCAAAAAATGCGGTTGGAGTAGATGCTAAAAATGTCTGACGTGATAAAGCAGGAAAGGAGGGTTAATTTACATGCAGTATGACAGAAAAATAATCGTAACAGTTGGAAGTAATCGCCGTAGTACTAACTGGCAACCTCAGGATATTATGCTTTCAGAATTCTATGAAAAACTTCGCATTCCTGCACGTTCAACTGAAACAATGGCTGATTATCTTGCTTTAAAAAAAAGTGAACAAGATAATCAAAAAGACATCGGCGGTTTCGTGGCAGGCTCCTTATTGGGGCCTCGCCGCAAGGCCGGTGCTGTAACAGGACGTGACCTCATCACCCTAGACTTCGACAACATACAGCCGGGAGGCACTGAAGAGATTTTACGGCGCGTTGAAGGTCTGGGTTGTGGGTATTGCATTTATTCTACCAGAAAACACTCTCCAGCAACTCCGCGTTTAAGAATTTTGTTGCCTTATGACAGAACAGCAACTGCTGATGAATATGAACCGACAGCTAGGTATATGGCAACGTTAATAGGTATGGAGTTTACAGACCCTACAACGTTCGAAGCCTCACGTCTCATGTATTGGCCTAGCGTCTGTGCTGATACGCAATACGTATTCACCTTTGCCGACAAGCCGATGCTTTCGGTTGACGGTCTGCTTGAAGCGATAGATGCGCAATATGGCGATTGGCGTGACGTTACGAAGTGGCCTCAAGTTCCCGGCTTAGAAAATCAATATCGGAAACTGGCTACGAAACAAAGTGATCCGTTGGCAAAAAACGGTGTTATTGGAGCTTTCTGTCGCACATACGACATATACGGAGCAATAGAGACATTCTTATCAGAGGTTTACACGCCAGTCGAAACAATGCCCGGACGCTTTACGTATTTGGAAGGCAGTACGACAGGCGGTGCAGTAGTTTACGATAACGGTTTGTTTTTATATTCGCACCATGCTACCGACCCATGTAGCGGAAGGCTTGTTAATGCTTTTGATCTTGTACGCTTACACAAATTTGGTAATCAAGACTACGCTGTTGATGTTAAAACACCCCCAAATAGACTTCCATCTTATCAGGCAATGTGTGAACTTGCCGTGAATGATGTGCGAGTGTCAAAGCAACTTGCAAAAGAACGTGC
Source organism: uncultured Fretibacterium sp. (assembly GCA_937900285.1). Lineage (GTDB taxonomy): Bacteria > Synergistota > Synergistia > Synergistales > Aminobacteriaceae > JAFUXM01. Next base: position 19,026 of record CALCEM010000057.1, read on the forward strand.
GGAATCTGTAATCGGTGATTTCGGCAAGCTAATTGATGATGACCATGAAAGTGAAAATTTTGACTGGACTGCGGAATTAGAGATCAATAAGCAAACACTACAGATTAAAGCGACTATTGATAATATTTGGCTGATTCTTGAAAATGACCCGAATTTGCGGGGTAAGTTTGCGCTTAATGAATTTGCAGGACGCGGAGAAGTTCTAGGTGACCTACCATGGAATCCGTCAAAAAAACGTCGTGCATGGTCGGACAATGATAATGCAGGTCTGTACTGGTATTTCGAAAAAAACTACCGAATAACAGGCAACGGCAAGATTGACGGAGCATTATCGCTCCACAGCGAACAGCATAAATTTAACGATGTTAAGAAATTCCTTACTTCGTTAAAGTGGGACGGACAACCCAGACTTGACACTTTGCTTGTTGATTACCTCGGTGCGAAAGACACGACTTATGTCAGAGCTGTTACACGTAAGGCATTCACAGCGGCAGTTGCGAGGGTAATGGAGCCGGGATGCAAATATGACACCATGCTGATTCTTGCAGGGCCGCAGGGCATAGGGAAGTCCACGCTCTTAGACAAAATGAGCAAGGGTTGGTTCAACGATGGTATCCGTACCTTTGAAGGAAAAGAGGCCAGCGAACTGCTGCAAGGTGTATGGCTGGTTGAAATTAGCGAGTTGGATGCATTCAGGAAGACAGACACCGCTCGCATTAAGCAGTTCCTAAGTCTTCGCTCTGATCGCTTCCGGGCAGCCTATGGACGGCATGTGAAAGACATTCCACGCTGTTGTGTTTTCTTCGGTACAACAAATACCTGCGAATTTCTGCGGGACAGAACAGGCAACCGCAGATTCTGGCCTGTGGACGTGGGTGTTAAGTCACATCCAAAGAATATTTGGAGTGATCTCGATGGAGAGATTGATCTGATTTGGAGTGAAGCTGTAATGCGCTGGAGATTTGGAGAGAAGTTGCATCTCATAGGCGAAATCGAAACTGAAGCACGGGCAGAGCAGGAAGCCCATCGTGAAGTCAGTTCTAAAGAAGGCATGATTTTTGACTACTTAGAAAAGCCTGTTCCAGAAGATTGGCCGAAATGGGAACTTGATAAACGCCGAATGTTCCTGAATGGAGTTTCACAGGGAGATGTAAAATTGGTGCAACGCGACCGCATTTGCGCGTTAGAAATCTGGTGTGAGCTGTTTGGCGGTTCGCCAAAAGATTTCCGATACGCTGATGCGACTGAAATAAATGAAATTATACGCTCATTGCCTGAATGGTCAAAAATATCCGGTAGCATACGCTTCGGATATTGCGGAAAGCAAAGAGGCTTTCAGAGGTGCTGATGAGATGGAACATTCAGGTGGAACATCGACCAGAAGTTGAACGTTAGGGAAGAACAGTTGAATTTTAGAAAAGAAAGTCGAGCAATGTTCCGTCTCTAAATGTTCCAATGTTCCGCTAATGTTCCGCTAATGTTCCACCCCTTGAGCTATTGATTTTACTAAGTTTTATTAATTAATGGAACATTGGAACATTAAATCTTAATAGAGATTAAAGATAGAGGTAATAGAGGAATTAGAGAAGAAAATAATTCTCTACTCTTTCTATTTATATAAATATATAAAATTGAGGTTTTGTTACATGGTTATAGTTATAAAAACGCTCCAAAGTTTAGTCTGTTTTTGGTGTTAGGAGTGGAGAAATGCTAGAGAAAAATGCGGAGAGACATCTCGTGGAAGGCGTAAAAAAACTTGGCGGGCTTTGCTATAAGTTTGTAAGTCCGGGAACGCAAGGCGTGCCTGACCGCATTATCGTTACAGCACAAGGCAGAATCATTTTCGCTGAACTGAAGACCGACAAAGGTGTGCTCTCCAAGATTCAAGAATACGTTATAAGTCAGATGCGACTGCGTCATGCGGATGTTCGAGTTTTGTATGGTTTGAAACAAGTTAAGGAGTTACTTGCTGAAATTGGAGATGAACGTAAATGATTTTCAACCCGTACCCGTATCAGGCGTATTGCATTGAGTATCTTATCAGCAATCGCTCAGTCGGTCTCTTTTTAGAACCTGGACTTGGCAAGACGGTTATCACACTCACAGCACTATGCGATTTACGTTATAACCGCTGGGAGGTAGCAAAAGCATTAATAATAGCTCCAAAAAAGGTTGCTGAAGTCACGTGGACAGCTGAAGCGAAAAAGTGGGAACATCTGAAGAAAATGCGGATTATGCCGGTGTTAGGTTCGATGCAACAGAGGCTGAGAGCTTTGGCGACACCAGCAGATGCTTATGTAATTAATCGCGAAAATACACAATGGCTTGTTGAGCATTTTAAGAATAACTGGCCTTTTGACACCGTGATTCTCGATGAGAGTTCTTCGTTTAAGAATCCGCAGAGCAAGCGGTTCAAATCCTTGAAGCTTGTCCGCTCACGCATTTACAGGTTTGTAGAGCTGACAGGTACTCCAGCCAGTAACAGCCTTGAAGATTTGTGGGCGCAGATTTATTTGCTTGATGGTGGTATGCGTTTGGGTTCGACTATAAGTGCATATCGCGACAGATATTTTATTCCCGGCAAACGAAACCGTACAACGATTTTCAGTTATACGCCAAAGGACGGTAGCTTTGAAATGATAAGGCAGGCCATCAGCGATATTTGTATCAGCATGAAAGCCAGCGATTATATCAGCCTTCCAGATGTCATTATGGATGATATTCCGGTCATACTGGACAGTGCTGCACGTAAGGCTTATGAACAGCTTGAAATGGAGCTTCTGCTTCAAGTTGATGAAAATACGATTACTGCCGGAAGTGCTGGTGTATTGACAGGAAAGCTCTTACAGCTTTGCAATGGCGCTGTTTATGATAATGAACACAGAGCTGTCCGTATTCATAACTGCAAGCTGGAGGCTTTTGTAGAATTGATTGAACAGCTTAATGGACAGCACGCGCTGGTGTTCTTCAACTTTCAACATGACCGCGACAGAATGCTGAATGTGTTAGCTTCGATGAATTTACGAGTCAGAGTTTACACAAAGGCGAAGGATGAAGCCGATTGGAATAATGGCCAGATTGATGTTCTGTTGGCGCACCCTGCAAGTTGTGGTTATGGACTAAATTTACAGCTTGGTGGACATCACGTGATTTGGTTCGGACTGACATGGAGCTTGGAACAATATGAACAGGCTAATAAACGATTGCACCGTCAAGGACAGAATGAACCCGTTATTATTCACCATTTGATAGTTCAGGACAGTATGGATGAAACAGTGATTAAGGCGTTGCATGACAAGGGCAATATGCAGAACGCTTTGATGATGGCGTTAAAAGCCAGAATTGAAAAAATATGCAAAAAATACAACTAGAAAGGATAGAATAATCATGCAGAAAGAAAAAATTGCGGAGATTGCACGAATTGTGGCAACAGAAGTTCTTAGTCAGCGTGAGGCTATTATTCAGGAAGAATTTGATGCTCGGTATCTTGATGTGAAGCTATTGATGAAGAATTATCGTATGCTGAAAGCTCATTACGCTCATGTTTCACCGGAGACGCTGGAGGTTGATGCTATTTGCTCCATGCGCCGTAAAACTGGCTTGATGATGTCACATGTTGATAAGATGCTGACTGCATATCAGGCTATCTGTTATGAGTCTAAAAGATCGGATGAAAAGAACCGTTGGGATATACTGTACCTACGGTATATCACTGACGAGCGTATTACTATTGATGACATTGCAGACAGGCTCAGTATTGACAGGCGCACATACTTCCGCTACGTCAATCGTGCAATGGAGGACTTGGCCGTGTTGCTGTTCGGCATTGAGGCAATCGGGACATGGAAACCTCAGAAGGCAGTGAAGACGAGGGCTTAAAGAGTCTTGATCTTGCTATAATGGAAACGGGGTGATGAAAATGCCTGTAAGCAAAGCACAGATTAAAGCAACCGCACGATACAGCAAAAAAACATATGATACTGTACTCGTGAAAATCCGCAAAGATTCAGACTTAACGCTATCAATGATAAAGGAACATGCCGAAACTATGAGCGAAAGTACGAATAGCTTTATTGTGCGAGCGATAAAGGGAGCTATTGAGCGCGACAAAGCTAAAACGGAAACCTGAAGGTAAAATTGATAGAAGACCCACTAATTACAACGGGTCTTCTATTTTTTATAACGCTTGACAATAATAGCTATATACCTATATAATTACATCATAAAGAAATAAAACAACACCAACACCAAAAACAAAGAAAGAAGGTTGATAAAAACTTTAACAAAAATATTGACAAAAACAACTCTTGGTAGTAGAATTAAACCATAAGGAAATAAACACCAACTACTAGCTAAGAGGCAAAAACAGTAAACAGTTTCAAACATTTGCATTGCCTTCTTCAACTAATGTTTTTCTATGTAAGAAATTGAACTGAGTTATAATCTTTTGCCCGTCTAAAGTCGTTTCCCGATATAATGTTGCATTCTCAAACCACTCACGCTGTACCTGCTCCCCTTTGCGGAGTTTTGGCAAACTTGTTTTTGCTAATTCCGACAGTTCCGTTGCTATTGCCAACAGAACCAATGAAGCCCGACTTACCACGTTTACTCCTCTGAGGTATCAATTAGCAATTCTTCAATGGTGCAACCATACAGTTTTGCGATCGTAGGTAACTTGTCAGCACGTGGCTTTGAAAGTCCACGTTCCCACTTACTGACAGCAGATTCTTTAACACCGAGAATCTTGGCGACTTCACGTTGTGTAGGAATTGCTCCTCTTAACCTACGCTCCTTCATTACGTTCATGTTCTATTGTTTTCCTCCTTGTTCTCATTTTATGATCTTATTTTAAGACTTAAAGTCTTATTTGTCAAATGTTACTCCTTTTTAATTTTAAGACAAATAAAAACTTGGGATGATTGACGAATTGACTTTTGAGACTTATAATTAACTTTAAAGAATAATATTTAACTTTAGGGAAAGGTGATATCAGCATGAGCGAGTTCGGAAGTAGACTTAGAAAATTGCGACGAGATGCGGAAATAACACAGGGACAGCTTGCAAAAATTCTCGGCGTAGACACTTCAGCCGTTGGCAAATATGAACGTTTTCCTGCTGCGTACCCAAGCATCCCAATTCTCATCAAGATTGCTGATTATTTCCATGTCAGCATTGATTACCTTATTCGTGGTACACAATTTGATATATTGCATGAAAACAACGTGAGTGGCGGATTGACAAACAGCACAGTGATTCAAGCTGATCGTGGCGGTACTATACTTAGTCACGAACGAATTATATCACCAGAAGCAGACGAACTATTGCACGTCTACAATAGCTTAAACGTTAGGGAACGTCTGAAACTCCTGAACTTTGCTTTTGATATGGAAGAAAAAGGTATGCAAAAATGAGCGAGTTCGGCAACAGACTGAGGAAGCTACGACGCAATGCCGATATGACGCAAAAACAGCTTGGAAAAATTCTCGGCATTACATCTGCGGCAGTCGGGAAATATGAGAGCGTTCCAAACTCATACCCAAGCATCGAGGGTCTTATTAAGATTGCTGACATTTTCCACGTTAGCATTGATTATCTGCTACGAGGCTCAGGTAATTCTTTACATGCAGAGAATAACGTTAATGGTGAACTGACGAACAGCACTGTGATACAAGCGAATCACGGCGGTACAGTGTTTAACAGTGGGCAGACTATCTCACCAGAGGCAAAAGAGTTACTGTACATTTACAACAATCTAGGCGTTAGAGAACGCCTGAAGCTCTTAATTTTCGCTGTCGATCTGGAAGAAAAAAGCAAAGTCTTACAATGAAGCGTGTATTCCTTTATATCCGTGTATCGACTCAGGAACAAGCTCAGGAGGGCTATTCTGTCGGCGAACAAAAGGAACGCCTTGTTGCGTATTGCAAAGCGCACGACTGGCTAATTGTAGAGATTTAAGTTGATCCAGGCTATTCTGGCAGTAATCTTAATCGTCCGGGTATTCAAAAGTTGATTGCAGACATCAAAAGGTGTGACATTGTCCTTGTCTACAAACTTGACAGACTTTCACGTTACCAACGTGATACACTATACTTGATAGAAGATGTCTTCCTTCCAAACAATGCTGATTTCGTTTCAGTACAGGAGAGCTTTGACACTTCAACACCCTTTGGGAAAGCAATGATAGGTTTGTTAGCCGTATTTGCTCAACTTGAACGTGAACAAATTAAAGAGCGCACCAAAATGGGACGTGTAGCGCGGGCGAAATCTGGCCTACATCATGGAGGCGGTTACATACCTATTGGCTATAATTATGAAAATGGGAAATTGATTATCAACCCATATGAGGCTGAACAAGTACGTAAAGTTTATGAATGGTATCTTGGCGGGGAATCTTTGGCAAGCATAACTAACAAACTACACGAAGCCGGATATACAAACCGATACGGCAGTTGGAGTTCTTGGTCAAGCGTCAGAAACGTTCTCAGTAATGAAACATACACAGGGCAAATTCACTTTGGAGAAGTCGTAGTCGAAAACGCACATGAAGCAATCATCAGCAAGGAGCAATTCAAAATGGTTCAACTCATACATGTTAAGATACAGGAAAAATACGGGGCAACAGCTTTTCAATCAAAATATCTTCTAACTGGATTGCTGTTCTGTGGCTGTTGTGGAGCGAGATATTACAAGCGAAATACTGGCAAGTATTCTTACTATACATGCTACTCTCATTCAAAGCAGATTAAGAAAATGGTCAAAGACCCAAACTGCAAAAATCGCAACTGGAAGGCCGAAGAATTAGAACCCGTAGTGGAAGAAAAGGTAAGAGAGCTTTTGCGTTCTCCTGAAATGGCAACAGAAATCGCAGTAGCTAGAAAGCCCCAAGCACCTGTTCCCGCAAAAAATATAGAGATTGAAAAAAGGATACGGGAGATTGACCGGCAAATTGGCAAGCTCATGGAGCTATACCAGCGCAACGACATACCTACCGAAATTCTGGGTGAGAGCATTAATAAACTGTACAACGAAAAAACAGCATTGCAAGCCTCACTTGAACCTGTGTCAGTTGATAATACAGTAACTTTAACTTTTGACTTGGTGCAGGAACTTATTGCAAATGCTGCACAAATTTGGGACTTTGCTGACGAATCACAGAAACGTAGAATTTTACAAAGCCTTATTCGCAGAATAACACTGAGAGGCGACAGCATTGAAATTGACTGGTCTTTTTGAAACACACCATATTTACGCTATACAAAAAAAGCTCCTTAAAGGAACCGTGTTTTGTCGATTTACTAGCACTCTTCTTTGTTTGTATCATCTATATCTTCTCTCGGATTTCCGAAATCAAACATATCTTCCGTAGGTTCAGAACGAAGTTCCTTATGGTTTTCAACGTAGTCTGCGATGCTAGTTACAAACTCTTCAAGGATTACTTCATACTTTTCCTCATCTTCTTCATCCCATAATTTGTAGATAAAGCCCGTTAATCCTGTCGGGAGCTTGTCGAGAAGGAATCTTGTTGCTGGATTGCAGGTCTTTTTGCCGTAGCCCGTTCCTAATTTTTTATAAACAATTGCTATTACTAGGTTTTATTTTGTTTTGATGCTGTTATTCTAACTATTTGACCAATGTTAATCAATAGGTGAAAATACTGATAAAACTATATAAATTTAGTATTCATCAATATTTAACTAAAACAATCAAAAATAGGTAGGATTAATTAATAGGGGTGGCATCTAAAAATTTCATTTAGAGGGTAATATGTTATCGATATAAAAGACTTATATCAGCAGAAAAATTTTAAAGTCAGAAATTATGTTAAAAAGTTATTAAATTTTGTGTTATAGGTGGATTAGATTGCTTTATGCCAGTTGATAACATCCCCGTATTTTGATTTGATACAAGAACTTATCACTACAAGATAACAATATAAAAATTGAATGAGTTATTGAAACATAAAAAAAGCCCCTCTCATTAATAAATACATGAAAAGAGCTTTTTGTGTTTTTAGTGTACTGTTTCAGTTTTGCTCTCGTCCATGTTATCCTTCTCTGTTACAAACTGTTCAAAGTGATTACGAAGGGCTTTGGGGAATGGGACATTCAGCTTGAACGCATTTTCCATTATCGATAATCCTTCATTTCCCACAAAGAACAGTGCAACTGCCGTTCTTATTGCGTCTGAACCGCCAAGAAATTGCTTATCTATGAGGTTCGCTACTCCTACTAGAGAGAACATGACACACTTTTTGATTATCCCGTTGAAGCCAACGCGAGAATTTATTTTACGTTCAACAAAAGCTACAGCAACACCTGTTAAGTAGTCCACAATGGACAGAGCAAGCAGAACTTTAACGAAGCCGTCCAAGCCTCCGAAGAACCAAGCACCCAATCCGACAACACTCCCTAGAATGAAATCTAACCATGTTTCTTCCATCACAGCTTTACCTCAAAGAATTTGCTTCTCTTTCCGCCACAATCTATATGTATGAAGTTCTTACGCTTATATAGAATGCAGTAATCCAAATCAGGCAATGCTCCGTTCTGCTTGAGCTTCTTGACAGTATCGAACATTTTGACCGCACCAAGCGAACACGACAAATCTGCAGCAAGCCCGTACATATGATTTGACCCTTTGCAGATTACTTTTCCGGTTTTTTGGTCTAGTTTCTTTTGCACGCCGCCGACGGCTTTATTATGTTTTTCGCACCTGCAACCTGAATTTACGTGAACGGGCACGCCTAATTCCTGCCTAATAATTTCGGCCATGTCAATAACTTTCTGGTCAATAATATTAGTTCCGCACCCGCATTTGCAACTAAACTCAGAAATTTTAAAATGTTCGGTGTTATGCGCCATAATTTTCACCTTCTTTAAATTTTTTAAGTTCTTTTAACCAGTTATAGAGCTGTAAATGTTCTAACCTGCACTGAGTATTTTTAATATTTTTTGATTGTTGAAGAGCGTGATTAATAGCGTCATCAAGATTCATTAACAATATAAGTTCACCCCATGATAAACAAAGAGGAGACCCGTACTGAGCCTCCCTTACAAAAACAAACGTGAAAAATGATAACTACCTTACTTAGCGTCTTTCGCAGGAATCTTTGACTTGACTTCCTCGCAGAAAGCGTTGAATGCTTCCCATTCTTCGGGCTTTGTGTCCTTCTGACGTAAAAGCGCAATCTGATCGTCAATGCTGTACTTTGCGTCAATGACAGCAGCGATTTCCTGTGCGCGAGTCATACCGTTTTCAGTTGCAACGGTCTCAGTTGTAGTTTCATTTGTCGTTGCGACGTTCTTTGCCATGATTTTTTCCTCCGTTTTTTTGTATTACACTCTGGAGCTTTCACCCCGAACAGTGTTATAAATTGATCGTCCATCTTCTTTGTGGCCATGTACCCGCCACGATGGATTGCGTAACCTTTCCACGAGGCGTAAGAATTAGCGGCCTCCTGAACGGTCATCTCTTTGGCGGCTACCATTGCTGCAAATTTCTTCAGCTTGCGCCGCTGTCGTGTAATGCTTTTGCGGGTCATTCGATGCTTAACCTTACCCGTTTCGGTTAATCTCAACCATACTTTAAGAAAACGTATACCGTTTCTTAATTTTACAATCTGCGTCTTCCTCATATTGAGCTTAATACTCAGGGTGGAACACAGCTTTTCTAAAATACGGAGCGCGTCTTTGGCTTCTGACTTTGTTTTGAATAACATGTACCCATCATCCATGTAACGCCCGTAAAAACGAACATGCATCCACTCCTTTATGAAATGGTCTATAGCTGACGGGTAAGCTACAGCAGTAATTTGCGAAATTTGGCTACCAAGACCAAGACTCTTGCCTGTGTAGCCGTCCAACACATTTTCGCACCGTACACGCTTATATGCTACCACGCTGTTCGGATGTCCAAATGGAAGAATAAAGCGGGTCAGCAGTCCTAAAATTTGCTCATTCGTATACGCACTTTGGTAAATATCAAAACAATAGCTATGCAAAATATTATCGAAAAATCCTGAGAAATCAAAAACAAGTGCATAACCTTCGTTTGAAAATCCATTGGCACGATAAAACTGCTGAAGGTGCGCTGTCATTCTGTCCAGTGCTTGATCTACTCCTTTGTTCTCCAAACACGCACCATTGTCATAAATCAAACTTCGGCGCAATATCGGAACAAGGGAATTATCACAAGTTGACCGCTGAACAATCCGTTCTGAATAATGAATACTGCGGATATGACGTAATCGTCCGCGTTCCATGATGTCAAACTCAACAAAGCCTTTAGTAATATCTTTCCCATGCTCTAACGAATAGCGAGTCTTTTCCATGTTGCGTAGTAGATTCATCTGGTATCGCTGTACACTCGCTTTCCATGAGACATTTCGCATGGACTTTTTGTTTGCCCTGTAAAGCGAGCGATAGCACATTATATTATGAAAATTGTTATATTCAGCACATCGCTCGTTCCTTCGGGCATCTCTCACGGCTTTTCTGCGCTGGTATCTACCTTCGTGTCGCCGTTCAAGGGATGTCATGATTAAATTTGCCTCCAAACATAAAAAAAAGCCACATGTACGGCAAGTCATCTCCATTAAGACCCTTCTCAACGAAAATGTGTGCATCTTAAAATAGCCGCGTAGTAATACCGGGCCTGAAATCGAGATAATCTACACAGAACCCTCGACCAAGCACGAAAGCGTCCGCCCGATTACATCACGTGGCATATTTACCCTATCGGGACGGTCATGCGC
>CALCEM010000058.1 GCA_937900285.1 uncultured Fretibacterium sp.
AAAAATTAAAACTTTGCCCCCCCCCCCCCTCCGTAATTTTATCTAATAGTTTGCCCGCATCAAACTCATAATATTTCCAAGCTCTCTGCCAAGTTCCCCAACCCCAAATTTCTACAAATGGCGCAAAAAAACTCTGAGGCATGTTCTCAAATTCAAACGGCGATAAATATGCATCAACATTACACACTCGCTCATCATCTTTATATAATTCAAGTGCATCGTTAACATAATTTAAAAAATAAGGACTGGTTAAAATATCATCTTCAACAACAATAATTTTCCCGAACTCGTTTACAATTTGAGTTACACCGTCAACGATATTTTTTGCACACCCGTAATTTTTCCCGCGCTCAAAAATTTTAACTGATTTAAACCCGTCAATTGTCTTTAAATATTCCCTGACCTGTTTAACTTTTTCAAGATCATTTTCATCATCGTTTTTTGCACCATCGGAAAAAATAAATAATTCGCTTTCACTTGCCAAAGAATTTTTTTTCAATGCCTCAATTGTTATGCGCGCATGTTCCGGACGATTGTACGCAAAAAATGTAATCGGAGCTAAATTTTTTATCATGAAACATCACCCATAATTAAAATAAATATGTGTTGAGTATATCAAATAAAAAAAAGTTCCTCCGCCAAAATTTAAAGCGAAGGAATTAAAATTTTTATGATTTACATTTCATAGAGTTCAGAAATTTTTAAAATTTTATCCTGGTCAATATCATAAATCGGCATGTCCTTTATTGCTTCCAAACGTGCAGACCCAGACAAAAAATTTAATTTTCCGTTTTCATCTCTAGATTCCCGGATTTTGCTCTCAACATACGCTTCCGAACTCGTCATAACTTTAAAATAATTTTTAAAATCATTTCTCACAAAAAATACACTGTTCCCCACCGAATCGCTGCCTATACATGAATATCCTTTTTTTTCGCTTAAGTCAGTGAACGCGCTTATTGAAGCACCCCAATATAAATAAGAGAAATGCCCCCCCCCCCCTAAGTAATTCGCGCGATAAAATTTTTCGTTGTAGGGGATCGTAACTTTTTTGTTTCCACCAAAGACGCTATTATATTCGCAAATCAATACGCACGGCGAAACGGAATTAATTTCCTTCCAAATCCAATAATCATTACCGTCAATATCAATGCTCAAAATTCCAATTTCACCAGAAAATTTATTGTCCGTAAAAATTTTATTTATATTCTCGCGGGTAATAAATTCGCTTACAGCAGTGACATCATTTTTCCAGTAATAACTTGAATGTTTAACGTGATCGATATTTTTTTGCGAACCGTCAATTATTAAACCTTTCCAGTTATCATGCATTAATAAAAATCTCGTGTTGCTTTCTTCATAATTTTCAACACCAAATTCTATAAATGTGTGAGGAATCTGCGAGCCGATTTTTGAAATTATCCATTGAATTATTCCATCGTTACCAAATTGGGAAAATATTTTAAATTCTGATTCGTGAATGTCTGAAGTATTTAAAATTTTTTGCAGATAAATAAGTTCTTGACCATGAATAAATTTCAAGTCATCAACATCTTGATTAAAATCCCGCCCCATTCGCTTTAAAGCATTATACAAACGATCAGGCGAATTAATTAACGTCCTCACGCTCGAAGCTAAATTTTTTAATTTCATGTTAGGCAACTCCTGAAAAATATTTTTATTACAGCGAAGATTCTAGCATATAAAAAAATTTCCCCCCGCCATATTTCTGACAGGAGGAATTAAATTTTTTACTTTAATTTTTATTCGTCGTCATCATCGTCTTCATCTGGTATTTCAACTTTATACGCAATCGCCGTCAATACTGGCACCACTATTAACGTTAAAATTGTGCTCATCGTTAATCCGGCCATTATCGTTACAGCCATCGGTCCAAACATCGAATCCCAAATTAACGGGATCATTCCGAGTACAGTCGTTAATGCCGACATAGCTACAGGACGTAACCTGCTCACACCATCTTCTACAATTGCCTCATATTTATCGCGACCCGCCTCAAAATCTGCGCTGACTTGATCGAGTAATACTATTGAATTTTTCGCGAGCATTCCCACCAAACTTAATAAACCAATTATCGCCATAAAACTAAATGTCATATTGGCAACATATAAGCCCGGCGCAATTCCAATCATTATTAAAGGCAACGACATAAAAATTATTACAGGCTGACGGAAAGCATTAAACAAAAATACCATTATGATAAACATTACAATTAATGCAGGCAAAAACATTCCGGACATTCCGCCAACAGCTTCAGCCGAAGTTTCTTTTTCTCCGCCCCATTCGAGTTTATAACCCAACGGTAAATTTATTTTTTCAATTTTCGGAGATATTCTGCTTATCATGTCATCAGCGTTCTCGCCAATTTTTACTTCGCTTTGAGCCGTGATCATTCTGCTACGGTCTCGACGGATTATTATATTGTCATCAAAATTTACGTTTAAATCTCCGAACACAGTACCCAACGGAACAGATTTATTTGAAGCAGGTGCCCATATTGGAAGAGTATTTAAAATATCCATTCTGTTACGTTCCGAACGTGTAAACGCTGCTTTAATTTGTAAAGATTTATCACCATCGCGAAACGCTCCGACAGTATAACCCGTTGTCGATGTCTGAATCGCAGAATTTATTAACGTACGATTTAAACCCAAACTCTGCATTTGATCTTTTAAAATTTTCGGCTTGATTACTTCGACAGGTTCACGCCAATCACATCTAACAAATGCACTCGCATGATCCTCCTGCATTATTTCCATTGCCTGCGCAGCAAGTGAACGCAATATTATAGGATCATCGCCGTAAAATCTTATTCCAATTTTTTCATCGGAAGTTGCTCCACGCGCTAATAATTTGCATATTCCTGAAAGTTCCGGATGTTCATCAATATATTTTTGCGTCGCTTTTGCTATTTCCGGCGTTAATTTATTGTCCTTCAGCTCGACTATTAACTGCGAAAATGATGTATTACTGTTCGGAGGCGAATACGTCAGCATAAATCTCAAACCGCCGCCGCCGATAAATTGAGAAATATTTTTTACTTCCGGGAATTTTCTTATATATTCTGCTAATTCCTGCGTAACTTTTTCCTGATGATTTATTGACGTTCCTTCGGGGCTGTAAACATCAACAGTGTAATACACCGACTCCGAATCCGGGAAAAATGTAGATTTAATATTTGAAAATAATATTATTGCTCCGATAAATGCACCAATCGTAATTATTACAGTCAAAATTTTATGATGTAAACATAATTCCAAGAGCCAGCGATATATTTTATATAATAATTTATCGTATGGGTCTCCCTTTTGTTTTTCAACTTTCATCATAACTTTTCCCAACACCGGCGTAATTATCAACGCAGCAAACCAGCTCAATATCATCGAGATTCCTACAACTTGAAATAAACTCCGGCAAAATTCTCCAACCGATTGATCCGATAAACCTATCGGCGCAAATGCTAAAATCGCTATTATAGTCCCGCCGAGCATCGCCCATTTTGATCCCTCGATCGAATCTGACGCAGCATCCTCCAATGTTAAACCGCTTTGAGTTCCAACCAGCATCCCCTCAGTTACAACGATAGCATTATCAACGAGCGAACCCAACGCAATTATTAACGCCGAAAGTGAAACGCATTGCAAAAATATTCCCGTGTAATTCATTATTGCGAGCGTCGCAGCTATGGTCAGCAATAAAACTATTCCGATTATTAAGCCGGAACGAATGCCCATAAAAATTAATAATACTCCGACAACTATCGCTAAACTTTCCGCCAAATTTACAAGGAAATCATTTGTAGATTTTATAACTTGATCAGACTGCATATAAATCGGATTCAATTCAATTCCGACGGGTCTAAATGTCTCCAGCTCCTGTAATTTTTTTGTTACAGCTTCACCCATCGTTACAACGTTTCCGCCTTCAACCGTAGCGATTCCGATTCCAATCGCAGGACGCTCATTAAATTTCATTTTGAAATCTTGAGGATCAATATAATCCCTTCTGATCGTTGCAATTTCGCGAAGCCTCGTGAGTTTTCCGCCAGAACCTCCAATAACAAGCTCGCCAATATCTTCAACGTTTAAAATTGCGCTGGTCGGTGAAATTCTTATATAACGGCTTCCGAGCGTAGTGCTTCCCATTTCTGATAAAGTATTCTGCTGATTCAAAACGCTGAAAACATTTTCAAGCGAGAGACCTAAAGCATTTAATCTGGCCGCTGAAAATTCTATATAAATCCCTTCCGTCTGCTCTCCTGAAATATCTACTCTCGCAACACCGGGAACCAAAACTAAATTTTTTTTCAGGAAGTCCGCATAATCGTAAATTTCTTTTATAGAATACCCATCGCCCACTAACGCATAATACTGCCCGAAGACATCACCATAATCATTATTAATTGAAATCGTGCAACCTGTAGGCATATTTCCTTGAGCATCGTTAATTTTTTGTCGAAGCTCATCCCAAATCTGAGGAAGTTGCGCACTCCTGTAAGTGTCTTCAATGTCGACATATATAACAGCAACTCCGGGCATTGAACGTGATCTAATATGTTTTATTTCGCCCATTGCCTGTATTGCGTCTTCTATTCGGCTAGTTACTTCCTGTTCAACTTCATAAGCATCTGAACCGGGATATATCGCACTTATTACGGCCGTCTTAATCGTAAAATTTGGATCTTCGAGCTTGCCAATTTCAAAATATGCAATGACTCCGCTCAACGCAATTATTACGCAAACAAATAATACTACTCTGAAACGTTTTATACTCGCGCGTGCAATATCCATAATTTTTTATTCCTCGACTAATCTAACGTGCTGGCCTTCGTGTAAAAAATATACTCCAGCTGTTATTATTACATCGCCATGCTTTAAATTTTCGCTCTTTACTTCGATATTGCCATTATTATCAGGAGTTCCGGTAGTAATATTAATTTTATTTGCTGTACCGTTTTCATAACGCCATAAATAATTATTATTATTCTCGTGTAAAACTGCTGTCAGCGGCACATAAAACTCAGAATTAAATTTTTTTTGCGTCTTCAATGCTCCAGAAAAATCCGCTTCAACTGTTACGGACATTCCCGGAAGTATTCTCACTCCATTTTGAGGAGGCATCGTCGCTGTTACCGGATAAGTTTTTGTAGCGGAATCAGCTTGAGCCGCAACCTCTTTTATTTTCAAAGGGAATAATTTTCCGGGGATGGCATCGAACTTAGCATTTAATATGAAATAATTTTCACTATTCTTAATTAATTGATTGAACGTCATATTATTCGGCAGAGGAACGGATAATACATCATTGTCTGGAATGTTAAACACAATTTCTAAATTTGAAATATCCTGCAGGCTGAAAATTGTTTGTTTCGCGTTCACGTCCTGAAAATTTTCGACCATTCGATCGGCTATAACTCCGGAAAATGGTGCGCGTAATTCCGTATCTTTTAAAGAATCCTGAACCGATTTTACTTGAGCCTGCGCAGTTCCGACGGCAGATTTTGTTACGTCCAATTGAGTTTTATAAGTGTCATAAGTTGCTCTCGGCACGACTTTTTGTTTATATAAATTTTCGTAACGTTTAAAATTTGCCTGTGCGTCAACGTATTGGGCTTGAGCCTGAGCCAATGCGCTTTTAGCTTGAGAGACAGCCGTATTAAAATCTCTTGGGTCAAGTGTCGCGAGTAATGTACCCTTTTTCACTGATACACCTTTCTCAACGAAAATTTTATTTAAAGTCCCCGACACCCTGAACGATAAATCCGCGCGCTTACCTCCTTGAACAGTTCCGAAATAATGCCGTAACGTAGTATCAACTCCGCCAGCCAAAGCTATAGTGCGGACTGGTCTTATAATTTCCGGTTCGGGTTCAGCTTCTTTTTCTTCGCGCAAAGTGTTAAGCCCGTAACAAATTCCGCCAATTATTGCAACTCCGATTAAAATTTCTAAAAATCGTTTCAATTAAAAATACAACCCCTTTACAGTAAAATTAAATGAAAATTATACATAAACTTAAAAATTTAAATGCTTCCTGCTACATATCCCGTTGACCAGCACATCTGCAAATTAAATCCGCCTGAAGGTCCGTTTAAATCCAATGCTTCACCAGCAAAATATAAATTTTCGCAAATCTTTGAACGCATCGTCATCGGGTCAACTTCTTTTAAATTTATTCCGCCTCGTGTAATTATTGCATTTTTGTAATTCCATAAACCATTAATGTGAAATATTATATTTTTTAAGAGCGTTACAAATTCTGAAATCTCTTCATCTGAAATATATTCGACCGGTTTATCGTGCGGAACATCTGAAAGCTCCAAAATTAACGGGACTAATTTATCCGGCACAAGTCTGCGCACTAAACCTGAAAATTTGCGTTTACCTGAAAATTTTTCAATTTCTCGATGTATTCGAGCCGTTAAAATTTCTG
>CALCEM010000059.1 GCA_937900285.1 uncultured Fretibacterium sp.
TTCCGCCAATTGACACACAAATTAAAATCGTTAACATTCTCGATAAATTTGAAAAGTTATGTAATTCTTTAATTGAAGGTATCCCGGCAGAAATTAACGCCCGCAAAAAGCAATATGAATATTACAGAGATAAACTATTAAATTTTAAAAATTTGAACGGCTGATATAATTTTTTGTGAAGAATTTTATTTTAACGGGGTCGGGTTTTAACGGCCTCTCTAAATCCAGTAGAAAAATTTTCATCATATAATTTTGAACGGGTCTCAAATTCTTCCAGACATTTACCCAAAATTATCAGCGCATGATTTTTTATATTATTTTCATTTGCAATTTTTTCAAGCTCGTTGATTTTCGTGTAAAAAATTTTTTCATCAGGCCATGAAGATTTATAAACCAGCGCAATTTTTTCATTTTGAGAATGCCCGGAATTAATTAATTTTTCGCACAACTCTTTTATATTCCCGGACGATAAAAAATATATTTCAGCCTTAACATTTTCGGGGTTAATTGTCCTTCCCGATAATCTGGAAATTAAAATATTTTGCGAAATCTCCGGGATCGTGTACGAAATTTTTAACGAAGCAGCCACCGAACAAAACGAACTGACACCAGGTATAATTTCAAAATTAATATTATTTTCGCGTAAAATTTTTATCTGTTCGGAAATTGCTCCATAAATTGAAGGGTCTCCAGTATGTAAACGCGCTAAATTTAAATTTTTGTTTTGAGCTTCGATCATAATTTCTGAAATTTGTTTTAAATTCATTTTGGAGCTGTCGTAAATTTTTGCTTGCGGTTTGGCATATTTCTTAACGAGATCAAAATTAACAAGCGAGCCGGCGTAAATTATTACATCAGCTTCACTCAAAATTTTCGCGCCCCTTATGGTTATTAAATCTTCCGCTCCCGGTCCAGCTCCTATAAAATATATCATGAATATAAATTAATAAATTAAAACTCCTCAACTAAATTTAAATTTAAACTTTCCGCTAAATCCTCGTAAATATCAAAATCATACATTAACGTTAATTTATTATGGCTGTCACTCGATAAAATTACGCGACCATTTTTCTGAGCAATGTATTTTAAAAATTTTTCCGCAGGATATGCAGAACTTCTCCAGCCCCGCGAGATTGCTCCGGTATTTATTTCAAAAATTACATTATGTTTCAGCAATTCATCTAACGCGTAAAAAGCAGGCTCCAAATATTTATTATTATTCTCATCGAAAAAATTATATTTCTCGTTAAATTTATTTATCAAATCAAAATGCCCAATTATTTCAGGCTGAATTTTTTCATAAATATCTGCAACAGTCTTAAAATAATCTTCAGCAAATTTATACGCGTCACCATCATAAAAATTTTTTATATTTTCCGCAAAATCTTCAGGGCTTGAATCTACCGACAAATATTTATTATTTTTTAAAACATAATGCACCGAACCAATTAAATAATTATAATCTGATTTATTTATGTCCGAATAATAATCGCATTCCGTTCCGCATAAAATTTTAATCGAATCAGAATATTTATTTTTTAAATTTTTAATTTCGCTCAAATATTCAAGCGTATTTTTTGGCGACATGCTGTAAGCCGGATCATCAAATTTAAAATAAGAATGTCCCGAAAATCCCAAATTTTTCATGCCGAGAGAGAGCGCATATTCTGCAATTTCCCCCGGCGAATTTTTTCCATCACAGTAATAAGTGTGTATATGATAATCAGAACGAATCATTTAAATTTTTATTATTTTTATTTTCAATCCAGTTTAAAATGTGAAACCGAATCTACAAGCTCATGAGATAACTCGTTCATAATTTCAGTATCATCCGAAACTTTTTTAACGTTGTTCGCAATAGTTCCAATTGAACTGGCAACTTCTTCATTTGTGGCAGAAGTTTCCTCAGCGATGGCAGATAAATCACTGATCGCATTCATTACGGATTTTTCGATGTCTTCGAGCTTCACCGTTATATCAGAAACTGATGAAATTTCATTTACTGATGAGCGTATATCATTATCAAGAGCTTTAAATTTTTCGTGAGTAATCTTCAATAATTCTTTTTCTTCCGTTATCAAATCCCGAACGCTTTCGGCCTGTTGAACACATTCACCCGATAATGTTCCCATTTCAATAACGACATCTTTAATTTTATTCGCGGAGTTATTTGACTCTTCAGCAAGTTTTTTTATTTCGGATGCTACAACACCAAAACCCCGGCCAACTTCACCAGCACGGGCAGCTTCAATACTTGCGTTAAGCGATAATAAATTTGTTTGGGATGCAATATCAGTGATTAATTTTACCATCTCATCAATTTTAGAAATTGCGAAATTTGTCGCGTTAATTCGTTTTGTAATAATTTCGATAGCTTCAGAAGATTTTTCAGATGAGTCTGCAACTGAATCAATATATTTAAGTGCTTCAGTATTAGCCTGGTTCATTGACTCAGAATTTTTTGTGAGGGTGCTTACATTTTTTACAGCGTCTTCGATTATGCCGCCCATTGTGCCAATTTGATCGCTTATATTTTTTACACTGCTTGCCATTGTCACCGTAGTCTTCGCTAATGCCTGCATTGATTCGGAAATTGTATTAGTCTCGTTTGATGCTTCTCCTGCCATTGATACACTTGACTTAACAGTGTCGCGCAAAGTAAAAGCTGAATCATGTATGCGTCCAATAGAATCCCTTAAAATTTCTGTCAGTCTGTCAGCAGCGTTCAATAAATGAAATGTCTCGCGCACTCTGCTGTGTCCCGTAATTTCTACGTTTAAATTCCCTTTTGAAAGCTCGCGGATATTTTCAGCTACATGAGATAAAGGGCTTGTAACATGCTTTGAAATTGAAACGGCAAAAAATGAAAATATTACTAATAAAACCGCACTGCACGAAAAAATTAAAAAATTTATATGCTTTATTACGTCTAAAATCTGCTTTGAAGGTTTTCCGGCAAATGCCATCCCTAAAATTTTAGGACCGTTCTTTAAAGGCATGTAACACGCAAAATAATTAGTGCCGTTGATCTTTAAACTTTCATCAAAATGTGTTGCCCCTGTTCTGACTTTCGACCAAACAGCTTCAGCAGCTGGAGTCCCTTCCAATCTGTTATTTTTTTCGTCCAAGATCGTCGTCATAAATCTTATATTGTCTTTAAATATAGTGAAATCTATTCCCGTTGCTTTCATTGTGTCGAGATAGCTCGGATCATATTCGCAAAATCCGTCAACTAAGCTCGTGCCGTTTTCGAGATCATATTCATAATATTCTTTTAGTGCCATCGTTGCGAGTTCTAATTCTTCGAATATGTTGGATTTTAAATTTTTTGCAGCAATGCCGGATGCTACAAGAGCGACAATTAAAACAGCAATAAACATCGGAAAAGTTGCGAGGAAGATCATTACCGTTTTTAAACTTAAATGCTTACCGTTTCCGTGATCAATTGTCATTTCATTTTCTCCTGTTTAATTTTTTTGTCGATTACATGACGCGAGGCCAATTCCTTTATTAAATCCTGAACTTCAATATTTTTTTCGGCCATGAGCACAAGCATATGATAAATTAAATCTGCCAGCTCATAAATTGTTTCTTCACGGGAATTTTTTGCAGCAATTATCACCTCCGAAGATTCCTCGCCGATCTTCTTTAAAATTTTATCAAGCCCCTTTTCAAATAAATAAGACGTGTAAGACTTTTCGGCCGGGTTAATTTTGCGGTCTTTTATTAAATCCATGAGGGCACAAATTGAAAATTTATTATTTTTATTTTCGTCCTGTAAAATTTCATCTTCAAAACATGAATAATTTCCCAAGTGACAAGCCGGGCCGTCCGGTTTAACGTAAATTAATAAAGTATCTCGATCGCAATCGGTTTTAATTGAGATAATATGCTGATAATTTCCGGAAGTAGCACCCTTCAGCCATAATTCATTACGTGATCTGCTCCAAAAGCAAGTTAATTTTTTTTCTAGCGAAATTTTCAGGCTGTCACGGTTCATATAAGCCAGCATTAAGACCTGATTATTATCATGATCGATTATTATTGCTGGTATTAAGCCATCGGAATTAAATTTTAAATCGTCAATGTTTAAGAGCATTTTAATTTACAACCTCACAGGAATATTATTTTTTTGCATCTGTAATTTTAAATCTTTAATGCTTACTTCGCCGAAATGAAAAATTGAAGCTGCGAGACCTGCATCGACTCCGGGAATATTTTTAAATAATGTTATAAAATCCTGAATGCTCCCGGCACCTCCAGAAGCTATAACGGGAACTTTAACGACATCGCAGACAGCTTTTAACATTTCGAGATCGAAACCATTTTTAACGCCGTCAGTATCAATTGAATTTAAAACTACTTCGCCAGCACCGTTATCGACACATTTTTTTATCCAGCTTATTGCTTCGATTTCAGTATCATCCCGGCCGCCGCGTGCGAAGACATGAAATTTATTATTTACGCGTTTTACGTCAGCCGAAATTACAACGCATTGAGAGCCGTATAATTTAGCAGCTTGAGGAATAAGGTCGGGATTTTTTATTGCTCCGGTGTTTACGCTGACTTTATCGGCACCGCAGTTTAAAACCCGTTCGAAGTCATTTAAATTTGAAATTCCTCCGCCGACTGTCAACGGTATAAAAACATTTTTCGCGGTTTCTCTTAAAATATCAGTAAAAATTTTTCGTCCGTCAGATGAGGCAGTGATGTCATAAAAAACTAATTCATCAGCACCGCATGAGCTATAAAATTCAGCGAGTTCGATGGGGGAATTTACATCATTTAGGCCGGAAAAATTTACACCTTTAACGACACGGCCGTTTTTTACGTCTAAACATGGGATAATTCTTTTAGTGAGCATTGTGAGCGACCTCTATAGCAGATTTAATATTTATTGCTCCAGTGTAATAAGCTTTCCCGACAATTGCGCCGTAAATTTTTAAATTAGCGAGTTTATTTATATCATCGAGCGAATTTACTCCGCCTGAAGCGGTAATATTTAAGCCTGAAATTTTGTTCAAGTTTTCATATAAATTTAAATTTGCGCCTGTCATTGTTCCGTCTCGTGAGATGTCTGTGCTTATAATATTTTTAATTCCTGCATCGCGCATTTTTAAACAGAAATCGTAAGCATTTAAATTTGAATTTTCGAGCCAGCCTTTTATGGCGACGCAATTATTTTTTATATCGACACCAACGGCGATTTTTTCACCGAAATTTTTAACGGCCTGATTTAATAATTCTGGATTAGTGACGGCGACTGTACCTAAAATTATGCGGTCGATGCCATTTAAAATATAATTTTCGATGGTGTTTAAATCTCTAATGCCTCCGCCTAATTCGCATTTTAAATTTGAGACCTGTTTAATTTTTAAAATTATTTCGTAATTGACTGCATGTCCTAATTTTGCGCCTTCTAAATCTACGATGTGTATCCAATTAGCTCCGAAACTTTTAAATTTTAGAGCTGTATTAATTGGGTCTTTATCGTAGACCGTCATATTATCGTAATCGCCTTTAAATAGTCTGACAACTTGAGAGTTAAATAAATCTATAGCTGGAAAAATTAGCATAATTTAGACCTCGCAGAATGATTTTAAAATTTTTAGTCCGGCATCGCTGCTTTTTTCCGGGTGAAACTGAACGCCGAAAATATTTTTATTCGAGACCGAAGCGACAATATTAGCGCCGTAATCCGTAGTAGACGTAATAAATTCATCCGGGCATCTGACTGAATATGAATGCACAAAATAAACAAATTCATTTTGAGAAGTATTTTTTAAAATTTCGTCATGACGTTTAATATTTAGCGAGTTCCAACCCATTTGGGGAATTTTCAAATTTAAATTTTTCGGAATAATTTCTGAAATTGCTCTGACCTCTCCGGGAATTAATCCCAAGCCTTTATAAATTCCAAATTCATGACTCGTTTCAAATAGCAGCTGCATACCTAAACAGATCCCTAAAATTAATTTCCCGTTATGAGCTTGATTAATTAAAATTTCAGCCAGCCCGGAATTAAATAATTTTTCTGCAGCATCTCCGAACGCTCCTACACCTGGTAAAATAATTTTGTCAGAATTTTTAATTTCATCTGGATCAGAAGTAATTTTCACGTCAAAATTTAATTTATTAAAAGAACTTTCGAGCGAGAATAAATTTCCCACGCCGTAATTTATAATTGCGATCAAAATATTTATTTAAGCTCCTTAACATAAAATATAAAATGCAAAATATAAAAATATTAAAAATTATTTGAGAAATTATAAAACAAGTTATTAAAGTTTGAATATTGCGCTCCGATAAAATATAAAGGATTGGCAAGGAGGCCGGAAATATATTTAAAATTTATACAATGGAATGTAATAGAACGAAAAAAGAATATAATATAAAAAATAAAAAAAATTTTGAGAGACGGGATCAAATAATAAATAATAAAAAAAATTTAAAATAGGAGAACCCGTTTGCAGGAGGCTTAAATAATGCGTATATATCATAATATTCCGGCTACAACTGCTTATAACGCGCTTAATTCTACAAATAGCGCAATGGAGAAATCCATTCAAAAATTATCTACAGGACTTCGTATTAATTCGGCAGCAGATGACGCGGCAGGGTTTGCAATAAGTGAGAAGATGCGTTCTCAAATTTCTGGTTTGGAAATGAGCATCAGAAATGCAGAAGATGGAATTTCAATGCTTCAGACGGCAGAAGGTGCGCTCGGTGAAACAAACTCGATGTTACAGAGAATTCGTGAACTTGCTGTACAGGCTGCGAATGATACGTTGACCGCTCAAGATAGAAGTTTTATACAGTTGGAAATTGATCAGATTAAAGATCAGATCGACAGAGTAGCAAACACGACACAATTTAACAAAAAACGTTTACTCGATGGAAGTTCAGCGGGTACAGTTTCGACGAGTAACCTCGATGTTAAAGCATTTGTGCGCGGTTCGTTACGTGAAATCGATCAATTTGGGCAAAAAAAATCATTTGAAGGAAATTACAAGATCAGAATTAACGTTGATCCCAATCAGACCGGACAGGGACAAGTTCAAAAAACTTCAATAATGACGATCAAACATCCTAACGTAATCACTGACACAAATATAAATACTTCAGACGGAGTTACAAAAGTTACGGTTGATGATCTTCCGGCGGCAAATTTTGAGGTTACTGTTGAAAGTGTCGGAGATGTTGGAGCTTATATCTCTGGAGCATACGGATTTAATAAAGACGCAGAAGGAAATATAAACACTGACGGAGATGAGAATGAAACACCGTTAACGGCTGTGGAAGTTGAGGACTTTTTTGATTTTAGCGCGGATAATGCAATTAATAATGCTAGCTTACTTTTTGAGATTACTACTATTTCGGAGGACAGCATAACATTTAAAGTTCAATCTAACGTGCTCGGGGTTGACGGAACAGTAAACAGCTACGTAAAGGAGAATGTGCGCATAGGCAGAGATAGTGAAGGTAATTCGCTTACCGCTGTAGATTTATCGGAACTTTTAGGCGAATCTGAATTTGTTACAGACGAAGGCGATGAGCATTTTACTTTTGCTCTTGCGGACGGTTATATAGACAATAGCGTAGATTTGCGCGATGTGTTTACGAAGGGTGCAAAATTCGTAATGAACATTGTAGGCGGTGGCGGAGATCTCGACAATGATGAAGATACAGATGAGATTGAGCCGGATATGGCTGTATCAATTCAGGCAAGCGTCGACCCTGATTGGCCTTACACATGGGAAGGAGAAACCAACGCTACAGATGACGATGATACTTCATATTATGTTGCTCGTTATGATGATGACTATAGCGGAATAGTTTATAATTTGAACTCCGCAGAGTGCCAGAATAAAGAAATACATTTCAGGAATTTTTATCTCAACAGTGAGAACGGCTCAGTTTATCAGGGCGATGTAATCATAACGACCAGTGATGGTTTTGACTATGAAGAGATGGATGATGGCGATGTGTTGGCAAGTTTCACCAGCGCATATATTGGCAAAACTGCAACGGGCGACACAAAATTACGTGATTTAAATACTTTCTGGAATACTTCCGGTGTGTTCATGCTTGATGATCCTCAAACTATAACGATCAGTCAGGGCGATGGAACTTCCGCAAAAGTTACGCTTTACGCAACTGATACACTCAGCGATCTTCAATCGAAATTTAATAACGCAATCGCTAACGATCTGGGACAAGCTCAATACATCAACGCTGCTGAGGCTGATAAATTCTGCACGTTCGTTGAAAAAACTCAAGGTGTAGACATGCCGACGCAAGGACTTGAGACAGTTGCAGGAACGTTTATTTTTAGGTCATTGCTCGCAGGTGAAGCAGGAGATTTAACATTTACCGGTGACGAGGATTTATTAAATAAATTGGCTCTCAACGTTGTAAAAGAAAGTTCAGCGGCTGCGTTCCAGGCTTCAATTTACGATGCTCACGATGGCACACCGATCGCAACAAATGTAAAAGTTTCTGATAACCATTTGATCGGAATCCTTCACGAAAATATTGACCTCGAATTTAACGCGATGGCCGGAATTAAAGCAGCTTGGAGCGACAGTGAAGAGAATTTCATACTTGAGAGCGCTACGAATCCCTACGAAGCAGTTGTACATATTGTTGACAGCAGCACAATTTTCCAGATCGGTGCAAATGAAGGCGAAGACATCGCGGTCGACATCGGAAATATGTCGGCTGATTCTCTTGGAATTACCGGGATTAACGTTTCAACTCGTGAGTCTGCTTCTGAAGCGATAGGAATGGTCGACGCTGCTATTAATAAAGTTTCGACACAACGCGCAAAAATCGGAGCTTATCAGAACTCACTTGAATACACCGTAAGCAATTTAACGACGACGAAGACAAATTTAAGCGCAGCAGAATCCAGAATCAGAGACGTGGACATGGCCGAAGAAATGATGGAATTTGTAAAACTTCAAATCCTCAACCAGTCCGGCACGAGTATGCTCGCTCAAGCGAATCAGCTTCCTCAGTCTGTGCTCAGTTTGTTGCAATAAAAATAAAGTTATTAAGGATTTTCTTCAAAATAAATCCAACCCAGAAGTCCGGGATGAAAAAATTCCGGGCTTTTATTTTTTATTTTTTGTTGCTGCCGTTATTTTTCAGGAATAAATATCCTTGCCAAATTCCAAATATAATTATTACTGGTATAACGAGAAAAGCTAAAATTTTGGGGTAATCATTTTTTAAAAGCCAGTTGCAGCACCATACACTTAAAAAAGCGTAACCTGCTATAACTAAACCGGCCGATAAAACTTTTAAAAATATTGCTGCATCGCGTAAATTCCGTAAATTTTTGAGTTTCATTTTCATTTTAAATTTTTAAATTTATTTATTTATTTGTGCTTTAACTTGCAGGGTTTAATTTTATTCCAGATTAAAATACATTTGCTGGAATTGTTATTTTCATCATAAAAATTTATTTCAGGCTCGCTCAAACCCAAAATATTTAATTTATTTTTCATGGTTGAAATTTCGTCATAAACTTTTGCGCCTTTGAACGTTAATAATTTTCCGCCAACTTTAACGAACGGTGATAAAATTTCAGCAGTTAAAACGGCTTCAGCAACAGCGCGGGCACATGCAAAATTAAATTTTTCGCGTTGAAGTTTCGCATAATCTTCACTTCTTGAACAAATTATTTTTACGTTTTTAATTTCGAGTTCGTTAATTATTTTAGCGACTGCTTCACATTTTTTATTTATGCTGTCCAGTAAAATTATTTCGAGTTCCGGGCGCATTATCCCGTAAATTATTCCAGGAAGTCCGCCACCCGTCCCAACGTCTATAACCCGGCCGGCTTCAGGCAAAAATTTAACTGATGGAATGCAGTCTAAAATTTGTAATTTATAAATTTCGTCAGCTCCGCGAGTTCCTGTTAATCTGGCTGTTTTGCATTCGGCTAATAATTTTGCGTATTCGCGTAATTTTAAATATTTCTGTTCGTCCATGAAAATTTAAATTATTTAGATCTCGTGAATTTTTGAAGGCTCATATCTGTCCTCTTGAGGATGTTTATTAACAGGGTAGCCAACGGGAATTAACATAAACGGCTCAAGATTTTCGGGCAAATTTATAATTTTCGCAACGTCTTTCATGCGGTCATTAAATGGAGCTATTCCGATCATTACTGCACCTAAATTTAACGCTTCGGCCTCCAGTAAAATATTTTCGGAACATATTGCCATATCAATTAAAACCATTTCGGGGACTAATAAATTATTTTTTCTGTAACACGGAATTATTTTAAATTCAGCTCCTTTTTATGATTTTATGATCTGGTATTATAAATTAAATTTAATTTAACAGGAGATTTATTATTTAAATGCGTTATGATTTTGATGAAATTATATCCAGACAAGATACAGATTCAATAAAATGGACCGGCCGTCCTGAAGTAAATTATAAAATTCCGCCGTTAAATGAAATTTTGCCGATGTGGATCGCCGATATGGATTTTAAATCATCGCCGAAAATTATTGAGGCCATGACGGAAATTGCTCAATTTGGGAATTACGGTTATTCAAAAATTCCAGACAGCGCATATAACGCCGTAATTAATTGGATGAAAACTCGTCATAATTGGGAAATCGATCGCGATTGGGTTATTTTTATGCCTGGAGCTGTTGCGGCTGGACATTTGGGCGTGCAGGCTATGACGCAACCGGGAGATCACGTAATATTACAACCGCCCGTATATTATCCGTTTTATAGAACTGTTTTAAATAATGGCTGTCATTTGTAATAACCATAGGAATATCAAGCTGTTTGCCAATTTCTATTAAAGCGGGATTGGTGCGTTTCTGCTCCTCAAGCCCGTGATCCTGCAGTTCTATATAGTAATCTTCTCCAAAAACTTTTTTATGCCACAAAGCAATTTCTTTAGCTTTTTCAAAGTCGTCTTTTAATAATGCTTTATTTACACTTCCAGCTAAACATGCACTTGTACAAATTAATACTTCACTATATTTTTCTAAA
>CALCEM010000060.1 GCA_937900285.1 uncultured Fretibacterium sp.
TCAAGCTCGCAGGCCGTAACTAGAGGCGAATTTTTAGCAGGCTTATTATTTGCTCGCGGCATCGACTGGAGCAACTCAGAAGAATATTTAAATAATGACCCGGCCGGATTTATTTTGCGTTCAGGTTATGTCACTGACTCTGTAAATAATTTAAACGAAAATGTTACAAGACGCGAAATTATAAGATGGTGTATTCAATCGTTCGGGCTGGAATTTGAAGCAAAAATTTTTAATGATATGCCCATGACTTTTAAGGACGCAAAAAATTTAAGCATTGTCGAACGTGGATGTTTATTTGTAGCTTCGCACATGAATCCGCCCATAGTTGCTCAGGCAGATTTTTTCAGAGGCCATGACGGATTAACAGTAAACGAAATGAATGCTATTTTAGAACGCGTGAGGAATGCCAGCAAAAATTTTAATTTGGACGTTGTTCGGCATCCGCTCGAAGGACTAGAATTATTTATACACCGCGAAGGAGTTCCGACAGGTATACCGTCTTGGAGAGTTTCAGCAGGCGGAATAAGAACAAAAGCAGCTGCCGAATCAATAAAAAATTTTTTTAAAGATCATGGAATTAACGCAAGTATTTCAGGTTCAGGAGATTTCAGCATACGAACCGGCAAAATTGATAATTTTAATATCGTCAGAAATTTAAGAGATATGCTCATCAATCGAGGAATAAGTTATAAAATTATGCCGTCAATTTCAAATTTAAATACAAGCATTGTCCCAAAATATTGGGTCATGTTAGTAATTGATCCAACGTTCTGGAACATTAGACCAATTTCATCGCCCGAAGGTCCTAGAAGTCTCGATGTTCTCTCGAAAATTGCAAAATCAAATTACTCATTGACTGCCATTAACGCAGGATTTTTTGCAGTTACAACGGCCGGAAGAGGTTACCCGATTGGAGCTTTAAGAATTAACAATACAGATTTTAATTTTGCAATCAGTGGCCGGGGCTGTTTAGGTTGGAACGATAACGGCGAGGCAAAATTCGGAATTCCATCACGAGATTTAATAGAAAATTCTTGGGACGATATGAATTATATTATTCAGGGCGGGCCGTTAATTTTAAATGACGGAAAAATTTCAGAAGTTGATGAAAAATTTAACAGCGCTTTTACTTCAACAAGGCATCCGCGTTCGGTTATAGGTTTGACTGATGACGGCAGATGGGTATTTTTAATTTTTGACGGCCGAAACGGTTTGCATTCATCTGGCGCAACAATTTCGGAATTGGCGGACGTTATGAAAGCTGCAGGAATTTCTAACGCTCTAAATTTAGACGGAGGCGGCTCAACTGAAATAATGGTGAACGGAAAATTTTATAATATGCCTTCGGACGGTTATGAGCGCAAAATAAGTTACGGAATCGGAGCAATAAAAATTAAATAAATAAAAATTTTTGTATAGAATAAAAATTTAATGTGCTAAAATACAGCGCAGGTTTTTAATCGTTGAAAATTTACGATGATAATTTTATTTATGAAGGAAGCTGATTTAAATCATGAAAAAACTTTTAGCATGTGCTTTACTTGTGATGATGTTCGCATCAGTTGCATCAGGAGCAGTAACGAAAAAACTTCAGAATCTCGGACAGGATAGCAGCAAAATGACTTGGTATTTAACCGAGTACGGCACGGATGATAACGGAGTACCCTACGCAATCGCCAGAAAATATTACACAAGCGACACCGTTAAAAAAGAAACTGTTGATCTTCTCATGTCAAAATTTAATATCCCAGCAGAAAAAGCCGGAGAACTTTATTTCACCGAATACGGTTATGAATTTACGCCGGATGGGAAACAGTTCGCATTAACTTATTTGAGACATTATGACATGCTCGGAAATGAAATTCATGGAACAGTTTACGATGGCTCAAGCGATGATAAACAAAAAACTTTTGCTGCAGTAACCGGAATGCCTCAGAAAGCTTCTAATTATGCACTCGGCAAACCTCAAACGACAACAACCACAACCAAAAAAGCTGCTACTACCAAAAAGACAACAAGCAAAACCGCAAGAAGCAAAGTCGTAAAGAAGAAATAATTATTTTATTGAGTCTAAATTAAATATAATTCTCCCTCCTGAAATTTTAGCGAGGGAGTTTTTTTTATGATTTTTTATAATTTTATTTATTTCGTTCTGATTGAAATGCTTTCCGCATGGCCG
This sequence comes from uncultured Fretibacterium sp., assembly GCA_937900285.1. Taxonomy (GTDB): domain Bacteria; phylum Synergistota; class Synergistia; order Synergistales; family Aminobacteriaceae; genus JAFUXM01. The sequence continues at coordinate 2,180 of CALCEM010000060.1, forward strand.
GTTAAACCTTCGGAATTTGCAAATTTAATAATGTCATCAGAAAAATTTTTTAAAGCTTCTTCGGAATAATATATAAACTGCGATTTTTTTATGAAGTCATCGACCGATAAAGGACTCGAAAATTTTGCCGTTCCCATTGTCGGCAGCGTGTGATTTGGCCCGGCGTAATAATCCCCTAATGCTTCCGGCGAATAACTTCCCAAAAATATAGAACCAGCGTTTTTAATTTCGCTCAAAAGTTCAAACGGATTTTTTACGCATAATTCTAAATGTTCCGGAGCTATTTCGTTAGCAAGTTTTACGGCTTCGGTGATATCGTTTATTAAAATTATTGCGCCGTTGTTATCAATTGAAGCCCTCGCAATCTCGTAACGTTTTAAATTTTTAATTTGCGTTTCGATCTCGTCTTTAACATTTTGCGCTAAAGTTTCAGAATTTGTTATTAAAATTGCGCTCGCTAGTTTATCGTGTTCGGATTGGGCTAACATGTCGGAAGCTAAAAATTTAGGGTCGTTGTTTTCATCAGCAATTATTAAAATTTCACTTGGCCCTGCTACCATGTCAATCGCAACCCTTCCGAATACCTGACGTTTTGCCTCTGCAACATAAATATTTCCAGGTCCGACGATCTTATCAACTTTTGGCACGCTTTCAGTTCCGTAAGCAAATGCCCCAACAGCTTGAGCACCACCCATTTTAAAAATTTTATTTACTCCTGCAACATGAGCGGCCGCTATAATTTCCGGGTTAATTTCCGGTGGAGTCGCCATATAAATTTTTTTACAGCCCGCAATTTTAGCCGGTATAGCATTCATTAAAACACTTGAAGGATATGAAGCAGTACCACCGGGAACATATAAGCCAACTTTTTCGAGCGGTATAATTTTCTGGCCTAAAATAATGCCGGGTTTATCAGAAATAATAAAGCTCTGTCGCATTTGTTTTTCATGGAATGTTTTTATATTTTCTGCTGAATGTTCCAGAATTTTTATATAATCGCTTCCGACTGATTTTAACGCTGAATTTATTTCATTTTCACTCACAATTAAATTATTTAAATTAACGTGATCAAATTTATTTTCGTATTTTAAAATGGCCGAATCTCCATTTAATTTAACGTCATTTAAAATTTCAGTTACGATATTAGCAACATCAGGCGTATTAATTTCAGGCCGAATAAAATTTTTAGTGATTTTTATCATAATTTTTTATACTCGCTTAATCCTTTCAGAATTTTATTAATAATTTCAGATTTAAATTTATATGCTGATTTATTCGCAATTAAACGCGCGCTCAAATCCGCAATATTATTTATGACCTTTAAATTATTTTCGCGTAAAGTCGTGCCGGTCTCAACAATATCGACTATTACATCAGATAATCCCAACACCGGAGCTAATTCCAACGACCCGCGCAGGCAAATAATATCAATATCGCGACCAGTTTGAGAATAATATTTTTGTGCAATGTTCGGGAATTCTGTCGCCACCCTTAAAGTTCTGGCAGGGTTGTCATGAAAATTATTTAACGCAGCGACGCACATTTTACAAATTCCTACATTTAGGTCCATTAATTCGTAAATATCCGGTTCGCGTTCCATTAAAATATCTTTTCCCGACACGCCTATATCTGCCGCACCTCTTTCGACATATACAGGAACATCAAAAGGCTTAACCCAAAAACATTTTAAATTTAAATTCTCGTTCTCAAAAATTAATTTACGTCCCGGCTCTAACATTCCGGGAAATTTAAAACCGGATTCCTCAAATAATTTACAAACTTTATTGCCGAGTCTGCCCTTTGGAAGTGCAATATTAAGCATTTAAATTCACCAGCTTTTTATATTTAAAATTTTCAGGAATAATATTTTTTTGGACGTTTACTCGCATATTTGAGCCAGTATAATTTTTAACGCACTCCAAAATTTTATTAATTGGCGTGTTATCGTCATATAAAATTAAAATATCTGCGTCATAAATTTCATTTTCGTCATTGATGCCGGCTAATAGATCCGTATAAATTGCGAAGCCTATAGCATTTAAATTTAAATTATTATGCATTCTGGACATTAATTTATCATATTGGCCGCCCGACAAAATACATTCCGGAACACCTTCAATATAACCTTTGAAGACAATGCCGTTATAATAATTTGGATCGTTAACTGTTGAGAAATCGAGATTAATATTATTTTCATTCTTAAAAATTTCGAGAATATTATTTAACTTTTCGGATTTCAAATTATTAAAATTATTTTTTGTTAGCGCGTGGTCTTCGCCTAAAATTTTTTTTAACTCGTGAGAATTTTTTTCAGCAATTAAATTTAAAATATATTCGCGGTTATTTTCGGGTAAAAGATTTTTCAGAGCATCCAAATCCGAAACATCAAGAATAAATTTGCGTCCATTTGAAATTAAATTTAAACTTTCGAGAGCTAAATTAATGACTTCGCATATAAAATAATTATCGATTTTGCCGACTGTTTCTATTCCGACCTGATTAATTTCTCTGAACGAATTATGATTTTTTGAGACTCTGTAAACTTTTTCGTCATAATAAAATTTTTGAGTCAAGCCGTTTACATCGTGTAAATTTTTAATAATCGATAGAGTTACATCAGGTTTAAGAGCCATTAATTTCCCGTTGACATCTGTAAAAGTAATAATCCCGTTTGAAATTAAAGACTGTTTATTTTTTGCGTAAAAATCGTACTCTTCAAATTTGTTCATTCTGTAATATTTATACCCGAATTTTTCGTAAAGCTCGCGTAAATTTAAAGCTGCTTTTTCTTGCGGAGTAATTGACATTAAGACACCTCGAAAAAAATATTTTAATCTGGGTAAATTTTATATTATTTCTGGTGAGAATGTTACATTTTTAGCAAAGCGCGTTTTTTAAATTTAATTATTCGACTAGGAATTTACTTAATTTATTTGAAATTTTCGAGATCAAAAAGCCTATTATTAAACACGTCATGAAAATTATTGCGCAATTTATAAACGAGCCTTTTTTAAAAATTATAAAATTCGCGGTTAATCTATGCATATAATATATTCCCGGCGTAAATCTTGAAATATTTTTAATTGAAATCTTTATATAATCCGGAAATTTATCAAACGGCAGAAAGCAAAATATTATACTCATCACGATCGCAACGCTAAATAAAAATATTCCCGAATATTGAAAACCTACCGGCGTAAATCTCCGCAATTTAAATATTAACGGCATGAAGGCAATTAAAATTAATAATATAAAATTTTTATGTCTAGATAATTTATTTATAACGTCAAATTTTACGAATAATAATCCAGCTGAAGCAATTGGCAACATTTCGCAAAATCTTCCCGGAGTCCATCTAAAATAGCCGTTTAAATTTCCAAATAACTTTAAATTTAATTTACTGTACTGCATGAAAAATCCGAATATACATAAAAATATTATTATTTTCGTTGCTCGTTCGTCATCAAATTTTGAATACACAATATAAAATAATATCGTGATTAAAATTAAATCTATTTGAAACCACATTGTTGCGTTAAAAGTGTGTCCGATAAATATTTGACCTAATAAGCTCAATAGCATGTAAAAAATATTTTTGTCCGAAAATATTCCTGCGTTAAAAATTTTTGCCAATGCTAAATAAAACACAAAATATATAAACGCCCATAAAATATGAGGGATTAATAATCTTTTGATCCTAGTTTGAAATTTAAATTTTTCCCTGTTTAAAATAATTTTTCCTGTGAAAATAAACGCAGTAAATATAAAAATATGTTACCGTACATTTGTCAACCGCCTTTCAAAGTAAATTACGTGTGAAATAATTATAAAACTTTCATGCAAAATAATATTAACTTAAATTTTAAATATTCTTGCAATATAATACCAGAATTATTTTTTAAGGAGAGTGAAAAATTCTCATGAGCAATATTGAAGTGCCGTATAAAATTTATTTGTCTGAAGATGATGTCCCGGACTCCTGGTACAACGTTAGAGCCGACATGAAAAATAAACCAGCTCCGCTATTAAATCCCGGAACTTTGCAGCCGATGAAATTTGATGAATTGCGCCCGGTGTTCTGCGATGAATTAATTAAACAGGAATTCGACAACGATACAGCTTATATAAAAATTCCAGACGAGATTAAAAATTTTTACATGATGTACAGACCTTCGCCGTTAATTCACGCGGTATTTTTGGAGAAAGCCCTAAAAACTCCGGCGCACATATTTTATAAATTCGAGGGGAATAACACTTCAGGTTCTCACAAATTAAATTCTGCTATAGCACAAGCATATTACGCCAAAAAACAAGGCTTAAAAGGTGTAACAACCGAAACAGGTGCAGGCCAATGGGGTACGGCTTTAGCTATGGCATGCGCGTTTTTTAAACTTGATTGCAAAGTGTTCATGGTAAAAGTTTCGTACGAACAAAAACCATTTAGACGCGAAGTTATGAGAACTTACGGAGCAACTGTTACGCCTTCGCCTTCAATGGAAACAGAAGCAGGAAGAAAAATTAATGAAGCTCATCCCGGTACAACTGGATCGCTTGGCTGTGCAATTTCCGAAGCTGTAGAATGCGCCATCAAATCCGAAGGTTACAGATATGTTCTCGGAAGCGTTTTGAATCAAGTTTTATTACATCAATCAGTTATCGGCCTCGAAACAAAAAAGGCATGCGAAAAATATAATATTCAACCAGATATAATAATCGGCTGTGCTGGCGGTGGTTCAAATTTAGGCGGATTAATTTCTCCGTTCATGGGCGAAAAATTACGCGGAGAAAAAGATTATAAATTTATAGCTGTCGAGCCTGCAAGCTGTCCGAGTTTTACTCGCGGAAAATTTGTTTATGATTTTTGCGATACCGGGAAAATTTGCCCGATGGCTAAAATGTATACGCTTGGTCATGATTTTATCCCGTCTGCTAATCACGCCGGAGGTTTGCGTTATCATGGAATGAGTTCAATTTTATCGCAGTTATATCACGATGGATTTATGGAGGCCCGTTCAGTTGAACAAACAAAAGTTTTTGAAGCCGCTGAACAGTTTGCGCGCACCGAAGGAATTTTACCCGCTCCAGAGTCCAGCCACGCTATACGAGTCGCGATCGATGAAGCTATAAAATGCCGTGAAACTGGCGAAGAAAAAACTATTATATTCGGCTTAACAGGAACAGGATATTTTGACATGAAGGCATATGAACAATTTAATGACAAAACTATGAGCGATCATATTCCGACAGATGAAGAATTACAAAAGGGATTTGCATCAATTCCAAATGTGAATTAAATTGAATTAAATTTCTAACGTAAAAATTTTAAATTGGGAGCTTCTGAAATTATGAAGCTCTTTTTTTATTGTGCATAACTTTATAAACTTGTTTAAAACTTAAATTCAGCTTATCATTTTACGGCTAAATATTTTAAATTCAATTTGAAAGGAGTTTTATATTTTGAAGAAATTTTTTATTTTTATTTCAGTTGTGATCATGATTTTTTTATGTAGTAGCGCGTTCGGTGCAGCAAATAAACCCAAAATTATGATTTATACATCAATGTATGAAGACATTATTGAATCAATGACCGAAACTTTAAGCGAAAAATTTCCGGATTATGACATAAAATTTTTTTACGGCGGAACTGGAACTCTTCAGGCAAAAATAGCAGCTGAAAGAGATTCTGGAAAATTGGGCTGTGATATGTTAATGGTCGCTGATCCATCGTATGCTCTCGAATTAAAAGCGGATGGCCTTTTACATGCATATATCTCAAGTGAAGCAAAAAATATTTTATCTGATTTAGAATTTGATCCCGAAGGATATTGGTATCCGGTCCGTAATTTAAATATGATACTGGCATATAACCCGGAAAAATTTAATAAAAATGATCTGCCTAAAAGTTTTAAAGGTTTCGCTTATAACAGTTCAGTTAAAAATTTTATTTCGATGCCAAATCCTTTAACGGCCGGGACTGCTCTCGTTGCAATTTCTGCATTAAAAAATAAATACGGCTACGAATATTTTAATAAATTGGCTGAAAATAACGTAATGGTTGAATCTGGTTCTGTTGCTTTAACTAAACTCGAAACAGGCGAATGTAAAATTATAATGATCCTCGAAGAATCAATATTAAAAAAACGCGAAGAAGAAGACAGCTCTCTCGAAGTAATTTACCCTGAAGACGGTGTAATTTGCGTTCCATCCCCAATAATGACAATAAACGATAAATGGAGCGCGCACGGAAATTCAAAAATTTGCGAAAAATTAACAGACTGGTTTTTATCTGAAGAAGGACAAAAATATATAGTAAAAGGCTGGATGCATTCAGTCAGAAAAAATCCACCCGCGATCCCTTACGATTCAATTAATACGGAAAATATCGTGAAAAATTCAATGCCGGTCGATTGGCAAAAATGTTTAAATGAGCGTTCGGAATTGAGAAAAAATTTTGATGAGATAGTGAAAAATTAATTTTATTTAAATTCAAAATGTTAATATTTGCTCCGTTGAAAGTTTAAATTAAATTTTTGGCGGAGTATTTTTTTTATTTATATTTTTTATTTCGGAGGCATCATGCGGAAATTTTTTAACTTGAAATTTATATTAATTTTTTTGATCGTCAGCTTTTTAATAATTTTTAATGTTTTTCCAATGAGTTATTTAATTTTCAGGTCGTTTTTTGACAGTAATAATTTTTCGTTTTCGTTCGATGCATTTAAACGGATTTATAATTATTCATTAAATTGGAACGCGTTAACAAACACTTTAATAACTGCATTTTTTTCGATGGTGTTCGGTTTAATTATCGCATTTCCCTTAGCGTGGTTAATCGGCAGGACGAATTTATATTTTAAAAAATTTTTCAGAACTCTTTTTGTTATGACATATATGGTTCCTCCTTATGTTGGTGCAATGGCCTGGTTAAGATTATTAAACCCGAAGGTTGGGACATTGAATTTATTTCTCGCAAAAATTTTTAATTTGTCAGAAAACCCGTTTAATATTTATAGTTTAAGCGGATTAATTTGGGTGTTGACGACGTTTTATTATCCTTATGCGTTTATAACTATTTCGCGGGCAATGGAAAAAATGGATCCTTCATTTGAGGAAGCTTCGAGAATCAGCGGGGCATCACCCTTAAAAACTTTATTAAATATCACTCTGCCGATTATGCTGCCTTCAATAGTTGCTGCTGGATTATTAGTATTTATTTCTGCTGCTTCATGTTATGGAATTCCTTCAATTATAGGAGCGCCTGGACATATCGACACCGTAACGACCAGAATTATAGATTATGTATACGTCGGTTCTGCTGAAGGCTTAACAGATGCCACGACGCTGGCAGTTTCACTCATGATAATAGCGAATTTAGTTTTATATTTTTCAAATTTTGTTTGCGCTAAAAAAAATTATATTACAGTTTCAGGGAAATCAGTCAGACCGAATATAATCGACTTGGGTAAATGGCGAATATTTTTTACGGTTTTGGTTTTCATTTTTGCATTAATAGTAATAGTGATTCCGTTCGCAAGTGTAATAATGACATCATTCACGAAAAATTTAGGCAAACCTTTAACAGCTTCAAATTTTACTTGGCGATATTGGAATATATTATTTACTCGTAAAGGAATTTTAGAGACGGCTGTAAACAGTTTAATTTCTGCTTCGGTGGCTGCGACTGCCGGCGTAATAATTTCGTGCGTAATGGCATGGCTGTTGACCAGAACAAATAATAAATTTAAAAGCGTCCCGGATTTTCTGATAACTTTAGGGAGCGGTACTCCCAGCATAGTAATAGCATTAGGATTAATTATGACGATGTCCGGGAAATTTGGAATAAATATTTATAACACTCTTTTTATAATGATAGTGGCATATATCATAAAATATTTATTAATGGGAATGCGCACAATAACTTCAGCGATGAATCAAATACATTTTTCACTTGAGGAAGCCTCTTTAATTTCTGGTGCTGGATGGTTTCAAAGTTTTAAAAATATTACTCTTCCGTTAATAGCTCCTTCAGTTGTTGCCGGATGGTTTTTAATATTTATGCCCAGTTTTTACGAGTTAACAATGTCAACGCTGTTATATTCGACTGATACTAAAACGATCGGTTATGAATTATTTACTTACCAAACCTATCACAGTCAGCAGACAGCCAGCGCTATAGCTACAGGAATTTTATTGCTCGTAATAATTATAAACTGGATTTTAAATAAATTAACTAAGGGCGAATTTTCAATTTAAATTTTTTATGCGAAGGATGGTCAAAATAATAAATGTCATCAGTAATTTTAAACGATATTACAAAATTTTACGGAAATATCCAGATAATTTATAATTTTAGCAATGTCTTTAATGATCACGAATTTATAACGCTGTTAGGGCCTTCAGGTTGCGGGAAAACTACTTTATTGCGAATGGTCGCAGGCTTTGAGAAACCTTCATCAGGTGAAATAAAAATCGGCGAAAAAATCGTAAACAGCAAAAATAAATTTATTCCTCCTGAAGATCGCGGGATCGGAATGGTCTTCCAGTCTTATGCCGTTTGGCCTCATATGAATGTTTTTGAAAATGTTGCATATCCATTGAGAATAAAAAAATTTTCCAAGAATGAAATTAATGATCGCGTAAAAAATATTTTGGAGGCTGTACATTTACTAGAATATATTAACAGAATGCCGAATGAACTTTCAGGAGGTCAGCAGCAGCGTGTAGCATTAGCTCGTGCATTGGTGAGTGAACCTGGAGTGTTATTGCTTGACGAACCTTTGAGCAATCTTGACGCAAAATTACGCGAGTTCATGAGATTCGAAATTAAGGAAATGCAAAAAAAATTTGGCATCACCGTTATATATGTTACACATGATCAAAATGAAGCTATGGCCATGAGCGACCGAATAATCGTTTTAAATGCCGGTAAAGTTCAACAGGTCGGCACCCCATTAAATATTTATAATAAGCCTGTAAATAAATTTGTTGCTGATTTTGTCGGAAGAGTAAATTTTTTAAACGCAACCGCTGAAGCCGAAAACGGAATAATAAAATTTGCAGATGGACAATTTATAAAATATTCTGGTGATAAAAATAAATTTAAATCTGGAAAAATAATTTTAGCTGTTCGGCCGGAAAATATAGAAATTAATAATAATTCCGGAATGTTGCGCGGAAAATTAATTAATTCGTATTATTTGGGCGACATAAACGACTGCAGGATAAATATAGGCAATGAAAATAATAATGATAATAATAATAATAATATTTTGCGGGTGTTTTTGCCGGGAAATACTTACGGAAAAATAAACGCTGATTCTGAAATATATTTAAATTTCGATGATTATATTATTTTTGACGGCGATAACGAATAAATAAATAAATAATTTATATGGTCATGGGTTAAAAAAATCTGTGAACGTTGCAAAACTTGTTTAAAATTTAAATTTAGCTTATCATTCTACTATTAAATATTTTAAATTCAATGAGGGGGAAATATTTTGCATAAAATTTTAGAGACGAGGCGTTTATCTCACGATGCAGAACGCGAACAGGACGTTTTTTATTTTAAGGTTACTGCTCCTGAGATTGCGCGTAACAGAAAAGCAGGACAATTTATAATTTTTCAAATCGATGAAACTTACGGCGAAAGAATTCCTTTAACGATAGCCGATGCTAATGCTGAAGAAGGTTGGATCGCTTTAGTTTTTCAGACGGTTGGAGCAACGACCCGGAAATTTTCGCGTTTCAAAGTTGGCGATGAGGTTCCCGTATTAGTTGGACCTTTGGGAAGCCCGACGAAAATCGAAAAAACAGAAAACACAATTTTATGCGTCGGCGGAGGTATCGGAGTAGCACCATTACACCCAATAGCTCAGGCAAATCATAATATAGGCAATCACGTAATTTCAATTATAGGCGCGCGCACAAAAGATTTATTAATTTTAGAGGACATGATGAAAGATGCTTCAGATGAATTAATAATCGTCACTGACGACGGAAGCTACGGCCATAAAGGTGTCGTAACGATGCCGTTAAAAGAAATTTGCGAGCGTGAAAAAGTTGATGAAATTATTGCGATCGGTCCGGCTATTATGATGAAATTCTGTGTCGAAGCAGCGAGGCCGTTTAATGTTCCGATTACTACATCATTAAATACTATTATGATCGATGGGACTGGAATGTGCGGATGTTGTCGCGTAAAAGTTGGTGGCGAAACAAAATTTGTATGCGTTGACGGCCCGGAATTTGACGGCTATAAAGTTGATTTCGATAACATGATGCAGAGAATGACATCATTCCGTGACAGAGAACGCGAAGCGGATCATAAATGCAGAATTGGACTTGATGCCGGGAAGGTTGGTGCTTAATAATGTCAGAACATAAAACTAAAGAAATGTTACAGAGTGAAGCAGAAAAAATTTGGAGTGAACTTGAAGGCAAAGAATTAAAGCCGGCAGATCGTCCTAAAATTCCCCCGCAGGAAATGCCGTCACGCGATCCAATTCAAAGGGCGCACGAAATGGGAGAAGTTGCACTCGGTTACACTGAAACTCAAGCTCGTGTAGAAGCTGAACGTTGTATGAAATGTGGCGCAGCTCCTTGTAAAAAAGGTTGTCCCGTTGGAGTTCCGATCCCTGAATTTATTTCACATATTCAGAAGGGCGATTTTAAAGGCGCAGTCGATACGATCAAACAAACGAATTTATTACCGGCTATTTGTGGTCGTGTATGTCCTCAGGAGAAACAGTGCCAATCACAATGCACAGTCGGAAAAATGTTAAGGTCTCCTGAAAAAGCTGTAGCAATTGGAAGGCTTGAAAGATTTGTAGCAGATTGGGAGAGAAATAATAATTTAATCACTGTTCCGAAGACTGCTCCGGACACTGGCAAAAAAGTTGCTGTAGTTGGTTCTGGTCCTGCAGGTTTAACGGTTGCTGCTGATACTCGTCGCGCTGGTCATAGTGTTACGGTGTTTGAAGCGTTCCAAAAAACTGGCGGAGTTATGGTTTACGGTATTCCAGAGTTCAGGCTCCCAAAGGAGATCGTAGCAAAAGAAGTTGAGAATCTGAAAAAAATGGGCGTTGAATTTAAAACGAGTTTTTTAGTTGGCAGAACTGAAACTCTAGAACAATTATTAGATCGTGAAGGTTATGACGCTGCATTTATAGGAACTGGTGCAGGACTCCCGAAATTTTTGGGGATCGACGGTGAAAATTTAATCGGAGTATTCAGCGCGAACGAATATTTAACCAGAGCAAATTTAATGAAGGCTTATGACCGTGAACACGCAGACACGCCATTATATGAAGCTAAAAGAGTTGCGGTATTTGGTGGCGGAAATGTTGCGATGGACGGTGCGAGGATGGCTTTAAGATTAGGAGCAGAAAAAGTTTATTGCGTTTACCGCAGAACTCGTGCAGAGATGCCGGCTCGTGCTGAAGAAGTTGCCCACGCAATTGAAGAGGGTGTAGATTTTCATTTCTTGGAAAACCCAACGAGATTTATAGGCGACGAAAAAGGAAAATTAACGGGCGTTGAATTATTAAATTATGAACTTGGTGAGCCTGATGCTTCCGGCCGTCGTAAACCCGTAGCGATTCCAGGAACTGAACATATTTTAGAAATTGATGCTGCCGTTGTAGCTTTAGGAAATGAATCAAATCCCTTAATGGCTCAAACTACAGCAGGATTAAACGTAACTAAACGCGGAAATATTATCGTTGATGAAAATCAAAAAACCAGCATCCCAAAAGTTTGGGCGGGCGGAGACATAGTGCTCGGAGCTGCTACGGTAATTTTGGCAATGGGTGAAGGCCGTCGTGCTGCAGCTAGCATTAACGAATATTTAGCAGGAAAATAAAATAATTAATTTAACTTGATTTGATTTGATTTTAAATAAAAATTTTTGCGGAGGAGCGTTTTTAATTAATATAATAAAATTCTCTTCCGCATTTTTTTTATACGTTTATTCTTTCGGTGGAGTCTTTTTACATAAGATTACGCCCAAAATTAACCAGCCTAAAATTATTAGCCACTCAGTTTTATTTAATGAGCCGTAACCTATAGGCAGATAGATAAGCATAAATAATACTGCGCTTATCAACGCTCCATAACCCCAAAATATTCCGTGTGAAATTTTATAAGGTCTGTTTAATTCTTGATGCTTTTTTCTTAGAACTATGAATGACAATGCCGTCATAAAATACGCTATAACCGTGCCAAACCCACTCGCATTAATAAACCAATTGAGCGAATTTCTACCAAGTAAAGGAGCAATAAAAATTATAACTACGATAAATAATAATGCTACATATGTAGAATTATATTTACTGTGGAGTCTGCAAAAAATTTTAGGTAACATTTCTTCGCGTCCCATTGAATATAATAGCCTCGTTGAACCAATTATAAAACCGTTCCAGCTGGTTAAAATTCCCATTATCGCAGTAATTATTATTGTTCTGCCTGATCTTATATTACCAGTGGCATAATTTACTATATTGACAACTGAAATCCCATCATGTTTATAGACTTCAACAGGTGCCAATACTCCGGCGCAAATTATTATTAAAATGTACCAGACCGCAACAAGTATTATCGATAAAATTATTGCTCTGGGAATTTTTTTTATGTTTACGCTCGTTTCTTCTGTTAATTTTGAAATTATATCAAACCCTACAAACATCGCCGGAACAGCCAAAACAACCGAAGCAAATCCCTTTAAATCCGTGAATAATGGCGTAAAATTTTCCGAATCTCCGCGAGTCAAACCTAATGCTAAAATAATGGCTCCTCCGATGAGCATTATAATTGTTGCAGCCAACTGAAATAAAGATGAAGACATCATGCCAATAAAATTTACAAAAATTATACAAGCCCCAGCTAACCAGCACATCACTAACCACGAGAAATAAACATCAAACCCTGCTACAGTATACAAATATCCAATTTTAGGAAGCGGAATTAAATAATCCAGTGCCGTAATTAATGCAGGTCCTTCAAATGCTACTATTCCTAAATAAGCAAATAATAAAACCCAACCTGTAAACAACGCAGGGTAATAACCTAATGCATTATATGAAAATATTATTTCTCCGCCTGCATTCGGAAACATCGGAGTTAGTTCAGAATACACCATCCCCACGAATATGCATGACAAACCACCAAGAAAAAACGCTATTACCGCACCTAACACTCCACCCGAAGAAATCCAATCACCTGTTAATGCTACCCATCCCCAGCCTATCATTGTGCTGAACGAAAATATTAATAATTCTGTAAAACCAATATTTTTTTGTAAATTTTGCTGTCCTTCGTTATTTGTCATTTTAGATTTTGAACACCGCTTTTTTATTTTTTATTATTATCGGAAATAAATTTGTTGAGATTTTAGCATATTTAATTCGTGTTAATATGTTTCGTTAATCATGTTAATATATTTCGTTAATCAAACTTTTATATAAAATCGGAGAAATTTTGCATGAGATTTTTTAAATTTTTATCGGGCTTAAATGTTTTAGCAGGAATTATTTTTATAATGACACCGTTTATTTTATTTCCAGTTTGCGATTTTTTGAAACCTGATGGGACTCACATGGGCTGTTATTATTCTGGAGTTTTGTTTTTATGTGCTGGCATCGTCATAACTTTTTGCGAAGTACTTAATTTTTTTAAGGGCTTTAATAATTTGCGTTCATTAATTTCCATAACATCAGGAACTTTAAGCGCAACAATCTCAAATAAAGTTATTACAGTCTGGAAATTTGGTTTATGCGCGGACAAATCTCACCCGTGTAATACGACCATCAAAATAATTTTAATTTTAGCGCTGATTATCTCAATTAGTGATTTTATTTTGTACATTAAATATTTTTTATTGAGCGATAACAGAAAATAACGGAGAAATTTATTTAAATGACATTATTTCAATTTGCAAGAAAAAATATTAAACGTAATTCATCAAGAAGTTTTTTTATAATTCTTGTCGTTATGATTTTGGCTTTATTGTTGTTCGTCGGAACGTTTTTTATTTCGGGGTTATCTGCTGGAGCTAAGAGCATGGCCGACAGATTAGGCGCAGATATTATAATCATCCCGGAAGGTTACGACCCTCATACGGATAATATTATTTTAACTGGGAAGCCATCACGGGCTTATTTGCCAAATGATATTTTAAGCGAATTAAAAATTTTTGACGCAATTCAAAACGCTTCACCCCAAATGTTTTTAGCCTCGTTAAATGCTTCATGCTGCTCCGCTAAAGTCCAATTAATTGGCATCGATTACGACACGGATTTTATAATTAAATCTTGGCTTCAAAAATCTTTACCGTTCGGACGTGAATTAATGAACAATGAAATTATTTTGGGCGCAAATGTAAACGGAAATTTATCCGGCGAATTAGAATTTTTTAATATCCCTCTTAAAATCGCTGGCCGTCTCGAAGCTACTGGGTTTAATTTCGATAATAGCGTTTTTATGAACAGATATACAGCAGAAATTTTATTTCACGAAGCAGAAAAAATCATGAACCGGAAATTATCAAAGGACGGGAGCATTAATTCAATTGTAATGATCAAATTAAAACCGGGATATTTAGCGCAGGATGTAGCACGAAATATAAATAATAATTTGAACGATAAAGGAATTTACGCGCTTTCCGGTAAAAAATTCGTCGGGAATATCGGCGGCACTTTAAATTTAATTTCGCTCGTCATAAAAATAATTTTATTTTCAGTCTGGATTTTAGTAATAATTATAACCGGCTTATTATTCGCAGTGAGCTTAACTGAACGCAAAAACGAATTTATAAATTTACGCGTAATCGGAGCATCCAGAGCAAAAATTTTAAAAATAATTTTATCCGAATCCCTAATAATGAGCGCATTAGGTTCATTTTTGGGGTTAATTTTAGGCGGAATCTTAATTTTATTTTCAAGCTCATATATTTCCGAAGTTTTGCACATGCCTTTATTAATTTCATCGTGGAAAGTTATTTTATATTCGAGTTTTGGAGCTTTCGCGCTTTCGGTTTTTAGCGTAATAATTTCGGTTTTAGTTTTAAGTTTAAGAATGCACAAAAATTTAATTGAGGCGTAATTCAAAATGTCAATATTAAAATTAAATTCAGTTTATAAAAAATATTTTAGAGGCCATGAAGCTTTTAACGCCGTAAATAATATTAGTCTTGAAATAAATCCCGGCGACTTTGTAAATATAATTGGCAAATCTGGAAGCGGAAAATCTACACTGTTAAAATTATGCGCAGGTCTTTTAACTCCTTCTGCTGGAAATATCGAATTTAACGGCGAAAATTTAAATTTAAAATCTGATGACGAACTCTCTTATATTCGTAATAATCAAATCGGTTATATTCCGCAAAATGCTCAGGCTCTAGAAAATTTGAACGTAATCGAAAATGTTTTATTGCCGTTCTATTTATATAAACATGCTGGAGATGGTGAAGGTTATGCGAGGATTTTGCTTGAAAAATTTGGGATCGAAAAATTATTTAAATCTTATCCCGATGAATTATCCGGCGGAGAATTGCGACGCGTTTTAATTGCCCGTGCCATGATAAATAACCCTAAAATAATTATTGCAGATGAACCGACTTCAAGCCTCGATGCTGAATCATCAAAAAATGTTATGGAAATCTTCAATAATTTAAATTCAGACGGAATTACTATAATATTAGTCTCGCATGATTTGGAAACACTGAAATACGGCAAAAAAATTTTTAAAATGGAAGCTGGAAATTTAATTTTTAATTTTTAATTTTTAACTCTCAAAAATAAAACGGGTTCAGAATTTTTTATATTTCTCCTGTTCCCGTTAAAAATAATTTTCATTCACTATCAATTTGAATTTAGAATTTAGAAATTAAAATTTTAATATTTTATTTATTCAGTTTTATTATTTTCTGCTGGTGCTGAATTTTCTTTCATGGCGGCTTTATTAGCATTTTGATTCATCGTGTATTTCCTGGCGTGAATCTGAATCAAATCACGAACCGTATAAGGATCATAAAGGTCGGCCACTTCAACTTCTTTGTCATCAGTTCCGGCCGAAGTTATTACGAGCGTTCCAAGTCCGAGCATCCTCTGAAAAATTGTGCGGGTTACTTCCATATGTTGAATTTTTGAGAGTCCGATCTCAATTGAACGATTTTTCATTATTCCGCTTTCAAATGCTATTTCCTGTTTTGACAAATCGTCCGGGTAATCGCGTAATTTTAAGGCGATCGAAAATCTTTTTATAAACATGTGAAAAAATAAACCTAAAAACGCCAGGCACATAACAATTAACATCGCATAAAACATCCAGCCCGATCCCTTAGCGAATGGACCTTTAAAACTTCCGATACATGTAAAAATTAAAATCACGAGCATTAAAAATAAATGTCCGCAATAACTCCGCCATGCTGGTCTGTAAGTTAAATCAGTTCTCTCCATTTTAGAAAAATCCTCCCTGCGAAATTAAAAAATATTCGGCTGAATTATAACAAATTATAATTTTTTATCCTTAAAATTTTGATATGCTCAAATTAATATTTTATTTTATTTAAACGAGGTGCATAAATTTGGAAATAATAAAAACGGCTCTGCGCTCCCTAATGGGTAATAGAACCAGATCAATTTTAACGATGCTCGGAATTATAATCGGTGTCGGTGCGGTTATAACTATGGTCGCAATTGGTCGGGGAGCTTCGCAACAGGTTGAGGGATTTATGTCGGGCTTCGGTGCAAATTTGGTTATAGTTATGCCAGCTCCGCCAAATACTACAGGAGCAAGAGGCGCAGCAGGTTCGGGAGATAGTTTAACGCTTGAAGATGCGAACGCTATAGCTTCAGAAAGTTTTTCAATTGAAAGGGTAGCACCTGAAGTCAATGCCACCACTCAAGTAATTTACGGTAATACAAACTGGAACACGAGCATTTTAGGTAGCACAGAAAATATTTTACCCGTAAGAACTTGGGAACTAGCTTCCGGAATATGTTTTACTGAATCGGACATAAGATCGGCGGCAAAAGTCTGCGTAATAGGTCAGACCGTAGCAAAAGAATTATTTGGATATTCCGACCCGCTCGATGCAAATATAAGAATCCGCAATATTCCGTTTAGAGTTATCGGCGTTATGAAAGCTAAGGGCGCAAACTCTTGGGGACAAGATCAGGACGATTTTATTTTAGTTCCAGTAACAACGGCTCAACGCAGGCTCGTAAGATTTGGAACAAAAGTTAATGCTATAAGGCGTTTAAATGTTCAAGCAAAAGATCGCGATTCAGTTGACACAGCAAAAGAAGAAGTACGATCAATTTTGCGGCAGCGTCACAGATTAACGGAAGAAGACAACGATGATTTTGACATCAGAGATTTAACGCAGGCTATGGAAAATGCAGCGAGTACGGCTAATGTCATGAGTTTATTGCTTGGGGCTGTAGCTTCGATTTCGTTATTGGTCGGGGGCATCGGAATAATGAATATTATGCTAGTTTCAGTAAGCGAAAGGACGCGTGAAATAGGCATCAGGATGTCAGTCGGTGCGAGGCCGTCAAATATTCGAGTGCAATTTTTAACGGAAGCTGTAACCTTATCACTTTTGGGAGGAGCGATCGGAATTTCCAGCGGTGTAGGAATCTCAAAGATTATAACGGAATTTTTATCATGGCCGACTGTTATTTCTAGTGAATCGATTATTATTGCTGTAGGATTTTCGGCACTGGTTGGGATATTTTTCGGATTTTGGCCGGCGTGGAAGGCTTCGAATTTAGATCCGATTGACGCATTAAGAATGGAATAAAATAAACTTTTATAAATCCCGGATGAAATTTGTATCCGGGAAAATTTTTTTTATTTTAGGTTCGGGTGTAAAACAAGTTTTAAAAATGCTTTTACATTATGTGCATACATTCTCAATTTTCCGTAAAATATTTTTTTCAGACCCGATTTAATTTCTTTTTGCGTGTAACCTAATTCAATTAAAATTTTGCAACCTTTATCAAAAGAATTTTTATTATTGCGCATTCCGTAAAGCAAAGTAAAATGCATCATTTCTGGCAATGGAATATTATGCGATTTTAAAAATTTATCGCGCCTGGCATAAATTCCAATTCTTATTAAATTCATTTCATCAGTTTTATTTTTGCTCAGAGAATTATTTCTGACAGTAACGCAATATACAGCGGTCGGATCAACAAAAATATTTTTTGCATAATGTCCAATTAAATACGAGAACGTTAAATCATTTGATACGGGTGTTTCATCGAATTTTATATTATTATTTTCGATGATGCTTTTACGCACAATTTTGCACCACGGAGAAGCAAATAAATATTTTAATTCCAGTTCTCCAAGTTCGTGATGCTCTTTTGACATGTAATCGCCCATCAATTTATATAAATAATTTTTTAAGCGGTCAGTATTCGTGTAATATTCTGAATCAAGACTACAAGCATTTAAATAAATTATGTCGTAATTTGAATTTTTATATTTATCGAGAATATTATTAAACGTTAAAATAAAAAAGTCGTCGGAATCAGCAAAAATTAAAAATTTACCCCCAGCATTTTCAACACCTAAATTTCTCGCGTGTCCTGCGCCTTTATTAGATTTGTCGAAAATAATTTTTAAATTCCGCGAATCATCATTTTTTAACGGAAAATTTTCAAAATTCACAATTTCCGGCGAGCTGTTATCGTCAATTATTATTATTTCTAAATCATCGCGTTTTGGTATAGAATTCACGCAACGTTCTAATAAATCCGGTGTATTTTTGTGCGGAATAATTATCGAGAACATAAAATTTTTATTTTCACCTGATTCCATTTGTTAAACCCCTTTTAAATTATTATGTGCAAATTTTAGCAGATTAAAAACCGAACGGCCTTAAAATTAATTTCAGAGGTTTAAAAAATATTTTTGCGAGCTTTTTAATTTTTCGTTTTGCGGAAGCCTTAAAATTTTGGCGAGATATTTTGCGCAGTTCTGATTTTATTTCATCCGGAGTAAAACCGAGATTAATTAAAATTTCATAGCCTTTTTTGTAAATATCTTTATTTTTGAGACGCATTCTATAAAGGTATATGCCCCAGTCTACAGTTTTAAATTTAATATTGTGCGAATCGAGAAATTTTCTGCGCCTGGCATATGTTTTTAACCTCAAAAAGTTTATTTCATCTGTAGTATCCATAACTTGAGAATTATCTCTATAAACGTAACAATATACGGCTATTTGCTCCACAAATATATTTTTTGCATAATAACCGGCTAAATACGAGAATGTTACATCATCTATTACAAATATTTCATCAAACTTTATCTTATTATTTTTCACAATGTCGTGACTCACTATTTTGCACCAAGGAGCACCAAATAAATACCTCAATTCTAATTCTCCTAGCTCGTGCTTATCATTAGAAAAATAATCATTAATAAATCTTTCTAAATATCCACCAAGTCGTTGCGCATTTGTATAAAATTCTGAATCCAAACTGCAGGCATTACAATAAATTATGTCGTAATTGGAATTTTTATATTTATCGAGAATATTATTAAACGTGAATAAGAAAAAGTCATCAGCATCCGCAAAAATTAAAAATTTACCCTGAGCAACTTCAAGCCCTAAATTTCTGGCATGGCCGGCACCTTTATTTGATTTGTCAAAAATAATTTTTAAGTTTTCCCGCGAACCGTCATTAAACGGAAAATTTTCAAAGTCTACAATTTCGGGGGAACTGTTATCATCAATTATAATTATTTCGAGGTCGTCACGCTTTGGAATTGAATTTACACAACGGATCAATAAATCCGGGATATTTTTATGAGGGATAATGATCGAGAACGCAATATTTACATTTACATTTTCATTTTCTCCTGAATCCTGAATCCTGAATCCTGAATCCTGAATCCCGGCCATTTTAAAATTATACATGAAATTTTACAACCGCCTTTCAAATTATTTTACTTGCGTTTTATGACACAAAAAAATTTTTTCATGCGTTAAAATATTATACAGAAATTTTAAATTATTAAATTATGGAGGTTTCTCAAAATGAAATTTTATGACCTCGAATGGCTCTCAGAAAAATGCGGAACTGATAATAAATACGAAATTACCGTTAAAATCGCGTCCGAAGCTAGAAAAAAAAGCGAACAGGAAACCGCTGATCAT
Source organism: uncultured Fretibacterium sp. (assembly GCA_937900285.1). Taxonomy (GTDB): domain Bacteria; phylum Synergistota; class Synergistia; order Synergistales; family Aminobacteriaceae; genus JAFUXM01. The sequence goes on from CALCEM010000060.1 coordinate 22,353, forward strand.
TCTAACCCATCGAGTGAACGTTATATCTCTAATGTTTTACTCGAAATCGAACAGGGTAAAAGCGAAATTAATTCTCATTCGGACTCCGAACAAATCCAACAAGATGAACAACCAGCATAAAATTTTAATTTGCATCACTGGAGGTATTGCAGCTTATAAAATTCCCGCGCTCGTGAGATTGATTAAAAAAAATAATTGCGAGTGTAAAATTATTATGACCAGTTCTGCGGAAAATTTCGTTAGTCCTATGGTGCTCGCTACCCTCTCAGAAAATAAAATCTGGCACGATAAAGATTTATTATCAGAGGATTACGGCTCAGGCATTCCGCATATAAAATTATCCGAGTGGGCAGACCTGATCGTAATAGCTCCGTGCAGCGCAAATACTCTCGCAAAAATTTCTAACGGCATCGCAGATAATTTATTAACATCGACCGTTATCGCAGCAAAATGCCCCGTTCTGATTTTCCCGGCCATGAATAGCAACATGTACGAAAATTATTTTACGCAAAAAAATTTATTGAATCTAAAAAATGCCGGCTATAAATTAATTGAACCCGACTCCGGCGAATTGGCTTGCGGTACTTCCGGTAAAGGCAGAATGCCCGAACCTGAAATTATTATGCTGGAAATTTTACGCGCTCTCGAAAAAAATATTTTATCCGGCAAAAAAATTTTAATCACAGCCGGGCCAACTCTCGAATATTTAGACCCAGTCAGATTTATTTCAAATCCAAGTACGGGTAAAATGGGTATCGCTATGGCTCGCGCTGCCTGGATGAAAGGTGCTGAAATTAAATTAATTGCCGGGCCGGTTGATTCAAGTTTAAATTTTTACGGCTTCGATGTTATAAAAATTATTTCCGCTCGCGACATGCTTCAGGCCGTTTTAAATAATTTGAGCTGGGCTGATTATATTGTGAAGGCTGCTGCAGTTGGAGATTATCGAGCCGAAAATATCAGCGGGAAAAAAATTAAACGCGAAAATAAAAATAATATTCAAATTAATTTAATTCAGAATCCCGATATAGCTTCAGAAGTTGGAAAATTAAAACGCGATGACCAAATTTTAATAGGTTTTGCCGCCGAAACTGATGAATTAATAAATAACGCTCGTAAAAAATTATTGAGCAAAAATTTAAATTACATTCTCGTTAATGATGTTCTTGAAAAAAATTCAGGGTTCGGAACTGATACAAATACTTTAAAATTAATTTCGCGCGATGAAAATTTCCCGGAACAAAATTTTACAGGCTTAAAAATTGATATAGCCTCCCAAATTTGGAATGTTATCGCATCTCGTTAGCGTCATAATTCCCGGCGATCTCTGGTGGAACGCTTTAACATATAGAGCCGAATCTGATTTAATTCCGGGTGTTCGAGTAAAAATTAAATTGCGTAATTCGGAGCGCGTCGGGTTTGTCGTTCCAAATGAAATTATTTACAAGGGCAGCAGAATTAATAATATAATTCAAGTTCTGGACGACAAATGCAAAATTGATCGCGACTTATGGAATTTAGCAATATGGGCCGGCCATGAAAGTTTATGCGGAACTGGTGCAGCTCTTCAAACTATTTTGCCAAAACCGATTTTAGACGGCTGGAAAATTTCAGATGGGTTTAAAAAGGCGTTGCAGTCAGAATTTAAATACACCGGGTTTTATAATCCGTTTGAAAATGTGCGATATAAATTTTATCTCGAACAATTGAACAAGCCGGGACAAAATTTATTAATTTTTCCGTTGAAGGAATCCGCAAAAGAATTTTATAACGATCTGCCGGACGATTTAAAAAATAATTCTGTTTTATGGTCGGGAAATATTTGGCAGATTTGGCAGGACGTTCATAATAATAAATTTAAAAATGTTATATCAGCTCCAGGCGGAATTTTTGCCCCGATTAAGCCGGATAGAATTATTATTGAAGATGATTCATGCCCGTTTTATAAAATGCCTCGTTCACCAAAAATTAATTTAATTCGAATCGCAGAAAAACGCGCTGAAATTTTAAACGCCGAATTTATAACAGGAGGCCGAATGCCGAGCGGATATATTTATAAAAAATATGCTCCAGATGAAATTTTAAAGCCGGAACGAAAAAATATTATTTTGGCAGATGTCAACGATAAAAAAATTTTTAACGAAAATATTAAGGGCATCGAAGGAAATTTAAAAATAACACGTTCGATTTTGAAACGCAGCATAAAAAATATTATTTCCGGTAAAAATGTATTCTGGATTTTAAACCGTTATGGCGAAGCAGCTGAAATTAAATGCGACAATTGCGGAAATATTTTAACCTGTAAAAAATGCGGTGCAAAATTACGCGTTACAGATTCCGGCGAAAAATCAGAATGCCCGGAATGCGGAGATGTTAAAAAAATTCCTGATACTTGTCCAATTTGCAATATTGGAATTTTAAAGGGCAAAATTTTGGGTTTAGGATCGCTGTTTGAAGTAGCAAAAAAATATTTCCCAGCTGAAAATTTAATTTTATACAAAGGCAAAAATTTAAAAAAATTAAAATACCCATCGTTAATACTTGGGACATTTGGTTTATTAAATCAAGCTGAAAAATTAAAGCCCGGGTTAATTTCATGGTTAAATTTTGACGCGGAATTATTCAGGCAGGAATATATAACGGAATTTAAGGCGTTTAGAAATTTAAGTGAATCATATTGGCGCGGAAATAAAAGTAATGAAGATTCTGACAGAAAAATTTTAATTCAAGCTGGACATAACGGCATTAAATTCGCCAGTAAATTTTATTCCGGATTTAAATATTTTTGGGACAATGAATTAAAGTTACGTGAAGAATTTATTTTGCCTCCGTTCGGTTTAATGATAGAGATAACGTGTAAAAATGAAATTCGCGCTGAACTCATAAACGATTTAAAGATGGCCGGAATATTTGTGAGCTATCAAGATGAAAATTCTCCGTTGTTTATAAATATCGAACATGAAGAATTAAATTTAATTTACGATGTTCTGGCAAAATATTTTTATATAAAAAACATTTCAAACGCTCCAGATGTTAAAATATATGACATGTAAAATAATTTTGGGAGTTGTTCAAAATAAAATTTAAATCCATCGTTAAAGGGGCTTTAATAGCTGCTTTATATTCTGCGCTTACGATTTTGCTTGCACCAATTTCATACGGTCCTATACAATTTAGAATTTCTGAAGCTTTAACGTTATTGCCGTTTTACATGCCTGAAGCGATTCCGGGTTTATTTATAGGTTGCGTAATTTCAAATTTTCACGGAGGTTTCGGACTTATTGATGTGATAACCGGTTCACTTGCTACGTTATTGGCAGCGATATTTACGAGGCGGGCAAAAAATATTTATATTGGAGCATTTTACCCGGTGTTATTTAATATGATAATAATCGGCGTAATGCTTCATGTTCTAATAAATTCGCCATTGATAGCGACAATAATTTACGTTGCATTAGGTGAAGCTGGAGCGTGTTACGTTTTGGGAATTCCATTGATGAAAATTTTAAACGCCAGAAAAATTATTTAATTTGAATTTATTTGATGAGTTTGCATTATGTATTTTTAGTCTGTTTAAATTTTTGTTCAAATGTTAGAATTTTACCCAGCGTGATTAAATGTTGCGCTGTTTTTTTATATTTAGGGAGGAATTTTTAAATTGAGTAAAAAAATTTTTTTTATGGCTTTAATCATTTTAAGTTTAATAATTTTTTCTAGTACTTCATATGCTGCAGCTAAAAAATCAAATAATACTAATGCCCAACCCCGCACAACTAATACAGCCGTTACATCAGTCGGAGGAAATTCCGTCGGAATAGTAGACCGCGCAGAAATTTTACGCAATCACCCCGATCTCGAAAAAGTTCAAAAACAGCTCGCAGATTTCGCAGAAGTTAAGGGCAAAGAAGCAAAAACAGCAGTCGAAAAGGAAAGCGACAATAATAAAAAAGCTAAAATCGCACAAGAAAAACGCATGGAATTAGTGCGCGAAGAAGAAAGATTAATGACCCCAATTTATGCAGATTGTGAACAAGCAGTCAGAGAAGTTGCAGCACGTAAAAAAATTACGCTCGTTCTCGATAAAATGGTCGTCTTAATTGGCGGAGTCGATATAACTCAGGATGTAATTCAACAGCTGGCACGCAAAAAATAAAAGTAATGCGCAAAAAATTTTTATTCTCAACAGGAATATTAATATTATTTTTAGTTCTGTTTACGTCCGAAAAAATATTATTTTCTCAAGACAAAATAAACAGAAATTCACCCGAACATTCTTGGCAATGGCAAATTTTAGTAATTCCGCCAAAATCGGGCTGGGATAATGAGCCGGGCAGATCAATCAGTAACGCTCTCGCATGGTGTGAAAAAGAAATTTCAGCGAGCGGTTCAGGAGTCGGAGGACATGATATTAATTTTATACGTTTCGCAATTCCAGAAGGAGCAAATATAAAAAATTTATCGTTTAATTTAAATTCTGCATCAATTGCCGTTATGAGTTTTGCAGATTATGAGACCGATAAAATTTTAGTTGAACGTTTAAGCGGAAATCAAATCCCTTTAATTTTATCCGGTGGCGAAGATATTTTACTTGATGAAAACGGTCCGCCAATAAAAAATATTTTTGCTCTTGATTTATATCGGGATTACAGGTGCTCGACGTTTGCGAAATACGCCAAAAAAATTTTTAAGCCTGATGCTCGTGTTGCATTAGCAGCCGGGAGATTTACATTAAATCAGGAGCGGGAAGCTAAAATCTGTTATGACTTTTTGGATCGTGCAGGATTTATGCCGATGCCTTTTTGGGCTGATGCTTCTGTGCGCGACACTTTTAACATGATGTCCGAAGAGATCGAATCACAGGAAAATAATCCCGGCGTAATGATCACATTTTTAGGCAGCATGGGTTCTCGTGAAATCTGGCGTAATTTTATGCGGATTCGTACGGCTTGGCGTTTATGGAATTGTACAGCTCCGGCAGAATCTTTTTTATCATGTAGGGGCATGGTGTTCGCGGATCAAAATATAAAATTACCTGAATCAGGGGGCTTTACGGATTTAAAGCGACATATATGGATGACGAGGGCTTTACATATTACGGACACTGTTGCGGCGGGTCGGGCTATTGCTTTAAGTGAATGGATCAAAATGGCGGTTAATTCATTGCCTCAACCTGTAAACGAAATTTCACGCCCGGCATTATTAAAAGCACTTGAGAACGTAAAAAATATTCCGTTTGGAAATCAAAAATTAAATATTAATCCGAATTTGCACCGGCCATATTCAAGAAATATTTATATTGTCGAAGTCCGCGATCATAATTATAAACTTTTGGACACGATTTCAACAGAAGGAATGAAATACACACGGCAATATTAAAA
>CALCEM010000061.1 GCA_937900285.1 uncultured Fretibacterium sp.
ATTTAGTTTTATCATTATTAGTAAAAATAGCATATTCATTATTTGATTCTATTTTATTAAAAGTATCACCCTTAACACATAACATAGGAATACATTTTTCAGTAAGATCATAATATAATTGATCTCTTGTCCCAACTATATCAACAAATTCTGTTTTAAAATATCTTAGAGTACCACCTAAAGCATTTTTATTAACCATTGATCCAAATTTTTTTATTTCATATCCATTTATAACATTTTTTAATCTTTGATAAGTAATTTCTTTACAAATATTATTCTCGTTATTAGTACATAAAATAAATTTTCTATTACCATCATCATCATGGTTTAAATCTAAAACTGCATGTCCAGTACTTCCAGATCCTGCAAAAAAGTCTAAAATAACTGCATCTTTATTTGTATGTAATGATATTAATTGTTTCATTAATTGCCATGACGTTACGACCTAAAAGTGCGAAAGAATCATAATAACCACGCTTATATAATTCAATGGCGGTTGCGCGTCCTATTCCTGAACCTGCTCCAGTTATAACACACGATGACATTATTTACTCATCCCCCTAAACCTAAAATAAAATATATTAAAATTTCTCTCAAGAATATAATTAATTGCCTTATTCAAGAGAGAATTTTATTTACAAATTAAATTTTATTGCACCGCGCTTAAATCTCCAACTTCATTAAATAATTTATTGCAGCACGTTAATAATTTTAACCTGTTATTTCTGACGTTAATATTTTCGTCCATTACCATGACTTTATCAAAAAATTCCGTTACAACCGGCGATAATTCGGATAATATTTGCGTTAAATTTTCCCAGTCGTAATTTTTTAAACATTCCTGCACGGAACTTTCAAGCCGTTTAACTTCGTGCCACAAATTTTTTTCAGCATCGTTATTCATTAAATTTTCATCCGGAATTTTATTATTATTATTATTTCCGGCCATGTCGATTTTACTTTTCTGCAAAATATTTTTTACGCGCACCGCAGAATTTACAAGCCCCGTAAACCATTCGGCAGATTTAATTTTTTCAAGCGTCTCAATTAATTTTAATGCCTGGTTCGGAACATCTCCAACAACTGAAACACCAAGCACAGCAAGTCCATGATCAAAACCTTTTTCACGCAACTGAATTAATAATCTCTGCTTCACGAACGAGATAATTTTATTATAAATTTCATCGCTTACTTCATTAATTTTGCATGACTCTTTAACGGCTTCGGTGATATTAAAATTATATTTCCGCGCCCATAAAATTTCGTTTATGCATCTCGCAGCACGTCTCAACGCGTAAGGATCTTGCGAGCCGGTCGGTTCGAGTCCTACTTTATGACACGCCGTTATAATATGCACGCGTTCAGCAAGTCCCAAAATTGCGCCGACATCATCACTCGGAGTTTTATCGCCTGCACTTTGCGGCAAATACTGTTCATAAATTGCTAATGCCACCCTCGGATTTTCTCCGCAACATTTAGCGTATTCGCGTCCCATGACTCCCTGTAATTCTGGAAATTCAAAAACCATACTGGTAACGAGATCGGCTTTTGATAAATATGTAGCGCGATCGATTAAATCCGAAATATTTTCGCCGTTGTTCAGATTATCGCAGAACCAATGCGCCAATCTTTTGGTTAACATGACTTTATCATAAATTGAACCTAATTTCTCCTGATACGTTACAGTTTTTAATTTTTCAACGTATGAAGCTAAATTTTTTTTGCGGTCCTCTTCCCAGAAAAATGCAGCGTCTTCAAGTCTTGCGCGTAAAACTCTTTCGTTCCCTTCGCGAATAATTTTAACGTCGGGGACTCTGTTATTGCTGACTCCAACAAAATAATTTGCGAGCTTGCCACCTTTATCACGATTGCGAACGGCTAAATATTTTTGGTTCTTTTTCATTGAGGTCGTTAAAACTTCTTCGGGGATTTCCAAATATTTTTCATCAAATTTTCCGGCAAACGGTACAGGATATTCAACTAAATATAAATTCTCGTTTAAAATATCTTCGTCCATTTCAACTTCAAAATTTCCGTTAAAATCTTTTTGTAAGCTCGCTATAGCAGATTTCATTTTTTGTAAACGTTTTTCCTGATCGAGTATTACATTATTGTCATATAGAACGTCCATAAATTCGCCGGCGTTTGAAATTTCCAGAGCTTTTTTCCCCATAAATCTATGTCCGCTCGTCGTTCTGCCGGAAATTACATCACCTAAACTGAACGGGATAATTTTATCGTCAGCAAGTGCTGTAATCCACCTGATTGGACGCGCAAATTTTACGCCGGATTTATTCCAATACATATTTTTAGGAAATGTCAGCCCTGAAATTAATTCCTTCATCAAATCTGGCAAAACATCGACAGTTAATTTACTTTCCTGTTTAACTTCTGCGATAATATGACCGTCTTCAATTTTTAAGTCGTTCACGTCAATATTTTTACTTTTTGCGAATCCTATAGCTGCCAAAGTTGGAGAGCCGTTTTTGTCGTAAGCTACTTTAACAGATGGTCCGCGTAATTTTTGTACTGATTCAGTTTGAATTTCGTTTACATCATTGATCATTAAAACCAGTCTGCGCGGTGTTGCATAAGTTTTTATTTCTCGGAATTCTATCCTGGAATTTTTAAATTTTTCGTCTGCATTATTATTTAAATTTTCGAGTGCATTCGGGATAAATCTTGAAGGAATTTCTTCCGTACCAATTTCGAGCAAAATATTTTTAATTGACATAATAATAAAATTCCTCCGTTATCTATCGAAATAATTACCCGTTGAATTTGTAAATTTTTGCATTAACGGGAAGCCTAATTTTTCGCGCTGTTCACGATAAGCAGCAGCACAACGGCAAGCCAAAGCCCTCACGCGTGAAATATATCCGGTGCGTTCCGTTACGCTTATTGCGCCTCTGGCATCCAACAAATTAAAAGTGTGCGAACTTTTCAAAACGTAATCATAAGCAGGCAGAACAAACCCGGCATCTAAAATTTTCCCGGCTTCAGCTTCGTACATTTGGAATAATTTAAATAACATTTCTGTATCAGCTATTTCAAAATTATAATGAGAGTGTTCGATCTCGCCTTGTAAATGCACATCTCCGTACGTAACTTTCCCGGCCCATTCGAGATTATAAACGTTATCGACTTTTTGAATATACATCGCAATTCTTTCGAGTCCGTAAGTTATTTCAGCCGGTACGCTTTCCATATCGAGGCCGCCCAATTGCTGGAAATATGTGAATTGAGTTATTTCCATTCCGTCGAGCCAGACTTCCCAGCCTAAACCCCACGCGCCTGTTGAAGGGTTTTCCCAATCATCTTCGACAAATCTTATATCGTGTTCATTTGGATCGATGCCCAAACTTTTTAAACTTTCAATATATAAATCTTGAATATTTGCCGGAGCAGGTTTAATAATTACTTGGTACTGATAATAATGCTGTAACCTGTTAGGATTTTTTCCGTATCTTCCGTCAGAAGGTCTCCGCGATGGTTCAACGTAAGCAGTTCGCCAAGGCTCAGGGCCTAAAACTCTTAACGCTGTAGCCGGGTTCATAGTTCCCGCACCTTTTTCAATGTCATAAGGCTGACGAATTACGCAACCTTGTTTACTCCAGAAATTTTGCAAACCAAAATATATTTCTTGTAAGTTCAAATTAAAATTACTCCTTTATAAAAAATTATTTATTTGCCATTCTAGTATTTCCGCTCAAATAGGGAACCGGATTTACTTTGACATCGTTCACTCTGATTTCAAAATGCAAGTGGTTGGCTGTAGCTCTGCCGGTGCTTCCAACAGTCCCAATAATTTCACCCTGTAAAACTTTTTGACCGGCTTTAACGTTTACTTTTTGGCAATGTGAATAAAATGTTTTAAAACCTCCGCCGTGATTGATTAAAATAAAATTTCCGTAGCCTCTGAATCCGATTGTAGAATTATTTCCGGTGCGTTCGACTGTTCCGGATTTAGCTGCACTTATTGGGGTTCCTGCCGGCATTGGAATATCGATCCCTTCATGTTTGCGGCCGCCTCTTGAACCGAACGGCGATGAGACTTTTCCGTCAACTGGCCATAACATTCCGTAACTTGAAATTTTGGGTTGAATAATTTTCTGATTACCGGGCTTTTTAACGTTTTTATTTTTGTTTGGAGCAGGAATATATTTATTTATAAAATTTTTAGCATTCCCGAACGGTATATAAGCCTCATCAAAATTTTGATTTTCAGTTTTTGGGAGTTCAACTGCTTCGATTTTATTTCCGAAGATTGCCAAACGTGTCGGCCCTTTTGAAATATCTCCGTTTGGTGAAAAAACTATTACTGGATCGTGAACGTGATGCTCAGAAATTTTTTGTTCATTGCTGAGATCATTTGATGAACTTAAAATTTTATCTGGCTGAGATTTTTTCACGGGTTCGGATGTAATTTCAGATTTAATTTTTTTAGTCTGTTTTAATTTAGCGGATTTTTCAGAATTATTTTTTTTGCTTTGAATCTGCCAAATTGCTAACATATCAGCCTGATTTTTCGGTAAATAAATTTTTTGTCCTGCCTTTAAATTTTCTGGTTTTAAATTATTGAACCACATTACATCTTCTGATTTTATGTCATGTAACAAACAATATTTATCTAATTCATCGAGACCTTGTGAAATGTCCTCATTAAAAATTATAGTTTTCCATTTTTCGGCGTGCAGGGGAGATGCTAATAAAAAAATTAAAATGCTGCACGTGAAAATTTTATTTAAATTCAAATTTGATCACCCCTTTTAAAATATCTTGAAATTATATAACACTAATTCGTAAAATATTGTGGACGTGATATAATCGCATAAATTTTTATAAGTGAATAAAATAATAAAAATCGTTTGAAAGGAGTATTGACAAAAAGTGAATAAAATTGTTATACTGGCTCACGGCTCACGGCCGAATTATGTCCTGATGTAAGTTTATTATTTTGCGGTTCTGTATTAAATAAAAATTTGCGCTCTGGTTTTAATTTCTCTGGACGCATTTTTTTTGTGCCTTTTACGCTTAATGGGGTGGCAGCATGTTAAAACCCGTTAAGAATTTTATAAAAGCTATTCCAGGCGTTAAACCACTTTTGAAAATTCGCAACAACATCCGAGCAGAATATAATTACAATCGTCACCAAAAAATGACATATGATGAAATTGAAAAAGAGATCAGCAGAAGTTTTTTTGAAAGTTTTAGGCGTAAATTAAATTGGGATAATCCTCAAACCTTCAACGAAAAAATAAAAGTCTCAATGTTATATAATCCAACAGAATTAAAAACCCGTCTGGCCGATAAAGTTTTAGCACGCGGTTATATTTCTGAGAAATTAGGCGACAAATATTTAACAAAAATTTACGGTGTGTATAATTCATTTGATGAAATTGATTTTAAAAATTTGCCTGAAAGTTTTGTAATTAAATGTAATCACGATTCAGGAGGATATTATTTAGTACCAGATAAACGTAAATTTGATATAAAAGCCGCACGCAAAAAAATTACAAAATGCATAAATAAAAATTACGCCTGGTATGCTAACGAGATGCATTATAAAAATATTCCGCCCAAGATTTTCATCGAAGAATATATTAACGGAGCTATGAACGATTACAGATTTTTTTGTTTTGACGGTGTGCCGTATTATTGTGCTATAGATTTTCACGATGAGAAGAACAAAATTATAAGCAGAAATTTTTATAATATGCAATGGAATTTACAAGAATTTTCACTGGGGTATCCGCAACATTTGGGAAGTGATGTGCCTTGTCCAGAAAATTATTCTGAAATGCAGGAGATCGCCAAAAAATTATCAAATGGGATCGATCAAGTCCGCATCGATTTATATCAGGTTCAAGGAAAAATTTACACCGGCGAATTAACTTTTACTCACGCTGGAGGAACTCAACATTTTCTGCCTGACGAATGGGATTTTAAGATGGGCGCGCTCTGGAAATTTGATAACACCATCAGGCAAAAAGTCCGGGAGAAAAATTTAAAGCCGTAAAAATCATTATATTAAACTCCTCCCGAATAAATTTTATTTTATTCATTAACGGAGGAGCATTTTTTATATATATTTATATCGCGTTAAATCCGTTCTCTAAATCGTTAATTATGTCGTCTATATGTTCAGTTCCAATTGAAAGCCTGATCGTCGTCGGTTTAATTCCGCATGATAATAATTCCTGTTCTGATAACTGCGAGTGAGTAGTTGAGGCCGGGTGAATTACTAAACTTTTAACATCTGCAACGTTCGCAAGCAACGAAAATAATTTTAAACTCTCAGTAAATTTTTTTGCTGTTTCAGCATCGCCCTTTATATCAAATGTAAATATTGACGCTGCACCATTTGGAAAATATTTTTTATATAATTCCAGCTGATGACCGGATGATAAAGAAGGATGATTTACGCAGGAAACTTTGGGATGAGATTTTAAATAATTTACGACCTTCAGAGCGTTTTCAACATGTCTCTCAACCCTCAGCGATAAAGTTTCAAGCCCCTGTATAAATAAAAATGCATTGAACGGCGATAAACAAGCTCCCTGATCGCGCATTAAAGTTGTACGAAGTTTTATAATGTAAGCTAAATTTTTTACGGCCTCAGTGAAAATTATTCCGTGATATGAGTTATTAGGCTTTGAAAGTCCGGGAAATTTATCATTTTGCGCCCAGTCAAATTTTCCGCCGTCAACTACTACGCCACCCATTGCTGCACCGTGTCCGCCTATAAATTTCGTGGCTGAATGTACAACTATATCCGCGCCGTGTTCGATCGGACGTAATAAATAAGGTGTCGCAAATGTGTTATCGACTATGAGCGGAATGCCGTTTTTATGCGCAATTTTTGAAATAGCTTCAATGTCTATTACGTCAGAATTTGGATTGCCTAAAGTTTCAGCATATAGTAATTTTGTATTCGGTTTAATTGCTTTTTGAAAATTTTCGGGGTCAGACGGATCAACAAAATCTGTCGTTAAGCCCTGATCTTTGAGAGTGTGAGCAAATAAATTAAAAGTTCCGCCGTATAAATTTGTTGATGAAACTATGTGATCGCCAGCGCTCGCAATATTTTGAACAGCGTAAGTTATCGCCGCAGAACCTGAAGCTGTCGACAATGCCGCAACTCCGCTCTCAAGTGCTGCGATCCTCTTTTCAAAAACATCATTTGTGGGGTTCATTAATCTAGTGTAAATATTTCCAGGCACACTTAAATTAAATCTTCCGGCAGCTGTGTCCGAATCTTTAAACACGTATGAAGTTGTTGCATAAATCGGGACTGCTCGTGCATCGGTTGTTGGGTCTGCTTTCTCCTGGCCGACGTGTAATTGAAGAGTCTCGAATTTATAATTTTTATTCATGTTCAATCATTCCTCCTTTTTTGAAATTCGGGAGATTTTCACATTTTATAATTATTATGTCAATTGTGATTTTTACCTATATAAAATTTAAAATTATTCTGGTGCTGCATCAGGGCTGCGCAATAATATTACACGCTCTCCAGGCAACACCAAATTATATTGTTCTCGCGCTAAATGTTCGATGCCCTCACGAGTTTTATAAAATTCTACCTGCTCTTTATATACTCGCACGTTGTCCCGTTTTTCGCGTAATAATTCCTCGCTTCGACGAATAGCATTATTTATCCTGTCTATACGATCAAGCTCAAATTTATAATAGCTTAATGCTATAGCTAAACCGATGAATATTGAAGCCAAAATTATTACACGTTTAAGCATTTTTATATTTTACATTCGGTCAGGAGCATTTACACCCAAAAGGTTTAAACAAATTTTTATAACGTTTTGAGCAGCTCGAATTAAATTTAAACGTCCAACAGAAATTTTTTCATCTGGTTCATCGAGTATTCTATTTGTGTTATAAAATCCGTGAAATATTCCAGCCAAATTTAAAACATAACTCGTTATAACTTGGGGAGCTAATTCACTCGAAGCGTTTTTAATTTCATCAGGGAAAAATGACAAGGCATCCGCTAAATTTCTAGCGTCTTTATTATAAAATATTTCAGCTGGAATTATATTCAAATCAATATTATTTTTATTGCGCCTCTCAAATTCTCTCATTATTCCCGAAATTCTAGCGTGCGCATATTGAATATAATAAACTGGATTGTTACTGCTCTGTTCGCGTGCCAAATCTAAATCAAAATCTAACTGACTATCGCTCCGCCTCATTAAGAAAAAATATCTTGTTGCATCCGTTCCGACTTCATCCAAAACGCTGCGCAATTCTATAAATTCCCCTGAACGCGTCGACATGTTTACGGATTTCCCATCGCGAATTAAATTAACGAGCTGTATTAATAATATGTCGAGATCGTCCGGGTTTTTGCCGATCGCAGAAATTGCAGCTTTAACCCTCGTAATATATCCGTGATGATCTGCGCCCCAAACATCAATAACCCAATCAAAATTTCTGACTTTAAATTTATCGTAAAAATATCCCACGTCCGAAGCAAAATAAGTTGTTACACCGTTAGCCCGAATTAATACGCGGTCTTTATCGTCCCCGAAATCTTGAGACCGAAACCATAAAGCCCCGTCCTGTTCGTAAGCATAATTTTTATTTTTTAATTCTTCCAGCAAATTTTTAACGAGTCCGTTTTTATGTACTATGCTCTCATTAAAATAATTATCGAATTTCACCCGAAATTCTTCCAAATCTTTTTTTATGCCTTCGAGTATTACACCGCCAGCATAATTTTTAAAATATTCTAAGCTCTCGGCCGGATCAATATTAATAAATTTATCGCCGTTAATATTAATTATGTCTTGAGCAATTTTATATAAATATTCACCTTTGTAACCATTTTCAGGTAATTCAAAATTTTTTTTGCCGAGTAATTCAAAATATCTGGCTTGCGTTGACTTCCCTAAATTTTCCATTTGGAGGCCGGCATCATTTATATAATATTCGCGCTGAACATTCCAGCCGGTAAACTCCAAAATTCTCGCTACACTGTCACCGACTGCAGCACCCCTGCCGTGTCCAACATGTAAAGGCCCTGTAGGATTTGCGCTGACAAATTCGACCTGAACTTTTTTATTATTTCCGAGATTTACTGCGCCGTAATTGCTTGATTGTTTTAAAATGTCCCGTACAACTTCAGCATAAAAATTCCCGGACAAAAATAAATTTACGAATCCTGGCCCGGCTATTTCGATTTTGTTTATAAAATTTTTTATTGATTCATCGGAATTTAAATTATTAATTAAATTTTCTGCGATATTCTTCGGACTTGATTTTAAAATTTTCGTTAATTTCATTGCAGCATTTGTGGCGCGGTCTCCTTGTCCTTCGTGTTTTGGGCGTTCAAAATTAAAATTAAAATTAAATTCAGTTTCGATATTGTCGCATAATTTTGACACGGAATTTTTTAAAGCATTATTTAATATATTAACCGCAAAATTTTCACCGTTCATAATTTATTTAATACACCTCTTAAAGTAAATTATATAAAAAAATCCCCCCGTTTGAAATTTCAGGAGGATTTTATTTTATTTTTAATTTTTAATTTTTAATTTATTTTATGCGTTTATCTCAAATTCTTTCAGCCGGTTCAGGATGACCAAATAAATAACCTTGTGCCAAATCACACCCAGTACCCTTTAAAAATTCTAATTGCTCCTTAGTTTCAACACCTTTTGATAAAATCGGAATCCCTAATTTACGAGCCATGCTTATTATTGACGATAAAATTATATTTGTGCGCTTGTCATCAAATGATCTGATCATGTCCATATCAATTTTAACACCGTCAAGCGTGAACTCCCTTATAACTTTTAATGATGAATATCCAGAACCAAATGCATCCATCCAAACTTTAAAACCATGTTTACGCAACCTGTCTGATTCCAGTTTCATCGCATCCATATCAATCGCAAGCAGACTCTCAGTAATTTCAAATCTCAATAAATCATTAGGGATATTATTCGATTTTACGGAATCCTCTATTACGCTGACAATGTCCGTTAATTCAAAATCTAAACGCGAAATATTTAAAGAAACTGGAATTAATTTTTTTCCTGCCTTTTTACGTCTGCCTAATTCCTCGCATACTTTACGAATTACATAACTGTCAAGTTTATGAATCATGTGCTGTTCTTCCAGAGCGTATATAAAATTCGAAGGCGTTAAAGTTCCTTGATCATCAGTCTGCCATCTGGTTAAAGCCTCATATGAAGCAACTTCGCCGGTTGAAACATTTATAACAGGCTGGAAATATACTTTTAATCTGCCTTGAGCAATTGCATCATCAAAATTTTTCATTACGTAATCTTGCATTAAAGCTTTTTGATTTACTTTGTTGTCGTAAAATTGCACTGTCGCTCCGTATTCAGTTTTTATGCTGTCACATGCCAATTTTGCATAATCACATATTAAACTCAAATCCATATTTTTATCTTGAATCCTATATACTCCGGCTTTCATTTCGACTACTGCTCCACGACGTATATTATTAATCCTGTTGCTCATTCTCATAATTTTTTCTTCTAAATCGCTCTGCCCGGTTATCACCACAAAATGATCCTCGCCAAATCTCGAAACTAAACCGTTCGGAAATGTATCCTGCAAAATTCTCGCAATTGATTTCAGCATTCTGTCTCCGCCGGCATATCCGTACGTCTCGTTATAAGTATGAAAATTTCTGACGTTGAAATATATACAGCTCGTCTCCTGATGATTCTTAAACATTTTGTCTATTTTATCGCCCGCTTTTGCTCTGAAGCCGCGTCCGTTAAATAATCCTGTTAATTCATCCGTCATGTGTCCTGCTGCTTCAAATCCGCCAGAATCATCAACACCAATCGCCGAAAGCTGATTTTTAAAACCTATATCGTGCACATATACATAATATAAATTTCCAAACAGCTCATCAAATACTAAATGTCCCCAATCTTCAATATTTTTTATTTGGCCGTTCTTAGTCATTATCCTGTACACTACAAAATCAAAACCTTGAGCCACTTCAACCTGAGCGTTTATAATTCGGTCTATCGTCTCAATATCTTCAGGGTAAACTACATTATTAAAACTTCCGCCGGTAAATTTCATAAAATCATCAACTGAATCACACTCAAATAATTTTACAATTCCTTCACTGGCAAATAATATTTCTGCGGATTTTGTAGCTTTATAAATTAACATTCCGCCGGGCATATTTTGTGCTATTTTTTCGACAGAGAATGCCGACATAATTATTAAATCACTCCTTTTTTATATTATATTTTCTCTTTTAGACCACTAGGCAAATACATTGCTAAAATTTTTTTCATTTCAGTGGCTTTCATTGGTTTAGGCAAATAATCATTAAAGCCGAGATTTATATATTCTTCGCGCAAACCTGATCCGGAATTTGCTGTTAAAGCTATAAACGCCGCTCCCATTGACGGGCCTTCGAGTTCTTTAGCAAGCTTTAAAGTTTCTGGACCATCGAGTCCGGGCATTTTGTGATCAAGAAATATAATATCGTAATGATCAGTTTTTATTTTTTCCAGGCATTCCTCACCGCTTTCTGCCGTTTCTACTTGAGCTTTTGTCTCGTTTAACATTCCTTTAGCAACTACCAAATTTACTGGCGTATCATCAACAATTAATAATTTTGCTTTCGGACATATAAAAGGCCCTGAATATTCTTCTTGAACAGGTGCACGAGAAGCAATTTCTTTTTCATATTCTTCGATTGTCCCCTGAAATCCATCGTGTGATAACTGTTGATTAACTTCAAATGAAAATTTGCTCCCCTTTCCGTATTCGCTATCTGCGTGAATATTTCCGCCCATCAAATTTAATAAATATCTCACAAGCGTTAACCCAAGCCCAGCACCCTGAATATTTTGCGTTTCAGTTAAATTTACTCGCTCAAAAGATTTAAATAAATGCTTTAAATCCTCTTTACGAATGCCGATGCCTGTATCTTCAACACTAATTTTTAATTTTATTCTGCCTCTTGTTAATTTTTCGCCGTCAACTGAAAGCGTAATTTTTCCGTGCGAAGTATATTTTAAAGCGTTATCGAGCAAATTTACTATTACTTGCCTTAAATGATCAGAATCACCGTGTAAATGTTCGGGCATCTCCTTGTTAATATTTAAAATTAATTCGAGTCCTTTTTCATTTATGCTTTCAAACATTGATTCCTTTATGTCCTGCAGCATCTGCCACAAATGATAATCTGCGTTATATAATTCCATTTTGCCCGATTCGATCTTTGAAATATCCAGAATATTATTTATTATTGAAAGCAAATGCGTTCCGGCTTTACGAATATCAAGCGAAGCCTGTTTAATATCTTTATCATGGCTCTCGTTTAAAATCATTTCGTTCATTCCTAGTATTGCATTCATTGGAGTTCTGATCTCGTGTGAAGTGTTAGCTAAAAAATCACTTTTTGCGCGGTTCGCAGCGTTTGCCATTTTTGTAGACTGTTCAGTTTTAATTCTGGATTCCTCAAGCTCTTTTTCAACTGTAGCCATTCGCCTATACATTGGAGCTTCATAATAAAAGAACGTTATTATTAATAATATCGCGCAGACCGCATAAGAAAATAAAACTTCCGGCAAAACTGCATATTGAATTATGAACGCTATTACTAATAATGCACCGACTGTACTCATTACTGCGAATTGTGCTTTTTCCGTATAATACTGCCTGTTCGTAATCTGGTGGTAACATGCCATAGTGATAAAATAAAACACGTACAACGATCTAAACATTACGTTATATCCTCCGGGCTGTAATCCACCTTCTGCCGATATGCTGAAAAAAAATCCCGATATTCCAGGCGTAATATTTAATACTAAAATTATAAAGCTCGAAATTAATAAGCCTATGTTAAATAATTCAAGTTTTTTATTTTCAATTCGCACATATGACTCAACGTAACGCATTAAATAATATGCGTTAATATTTTCGACTGCATAATATAAAGTTCTGACAGTTAAATTTAACCAGCGTTGACGACCCCAGCCGCCTATTAAGAGCGTTGAAATTATTTCTAGAAGTGTCGCAAAAAATGTCGAAAGCGTTAATAATCTCGATCGTTTATTTATTTCCTCGACTGCAGCATACCGCAAATATTGAAATATCGCCAATACTCCAATAAATGGCAGCATCGTCACTTCCAACCAGACATTATAATCATACCCCGCGCTCATTTTATGAGACACCTCCGCTAACTTTTTCAGCAGGAATATATTTTATTAACATCTCCTCTAATTCTTTGCCCTTTACGGGTTTGCTTAAAAAATCATCAAATCCTGCCGCTAATAATTCCGCCTTCACTCCTAAAATTGCATTTGCTGTACATACGATTACCTTAGCTTTTGCGCCTGGAGCATCACGCATTTTTTTCATGTTAGCGAGGGTTTCTTTACCGTCCATGTGAGGCATCATATAATCCATAATAATCACGTCGTAATAATTTTGTGCAACTTTCTTTAAACATTCCTCACCGCTTTCGGCTTGATCGACTTGTACTTTTGTTTCTTTCATTAGTGACTGTAAAACAATTCTGTTCATGTCATTATCATCTACAACTAAAATTTTCGCGTCTGGAGCTTGGAAAACTTTGCGGTCTTGTTTTTTGGCGTGAGTCGCTTCGATTTCATATTGTTTAATTGTTTTATCCCCAACTATTTTTTGCGGTATAACTACATGAAACGTTGTGCCGACTCCGTAAGTTGAATCGACATTTACAGTCCCGCCCATTAATTCTATTAAACGCCCGGTGATCGCGAGTCCTAAACCCGTGCCCTCGATGTTATGAGTTTGAGCTGCGTCAATTCTTTGGAATGATTTAAATAATTTTGGCAAATCTTCTTTATGTATTCCGATACCTGTATCAGCAACGACAATATTTAAAACTATCGATGACGGATCGTTTCCGCGTTCGCCTGTTAAAGTAAATTTAACGTTGCCTTTTTTAGTATATTTCACGGCGTTATTTAAAATATTTACCATAATTTGATGGACTCGAACTCTATCGCCTAAAAGTTCATCAGGTAAATTTTCATCGATGCTGGGAATATATTGCAGTCCTTTTTGTTCAGCTTTAATTTTTATCATGTTCTCGACATCACGCAAAACTCTTCCGAGATCATAATTTCTCAAACTTAATTCAAGTTGTCCCGTTTCAATTTTCGTAAAATCTAAAATGTCGTTGATAATATGCAATAAAGTATTTCCCGCGCTGTTAATATCTCTTGCATATTCATAAATTGGACCTTCTGAATATTTTCGTAAAATCATTTCATCCATTCCCAAAATTGTAGTTAATGGCGTTCTAATTTCATGGGACATGTTTGCTAAAAATTCACCTTTTGCGACATCTGCCTGCATGGCCGTTTCGTTGGCTTCATCTGCGAGGGCTTTAGCTTTGCGTAATCTTTCAAGAGTCCTCTCAAGGTCTTTATATGCCGGCGTTTCAAGTAAAAAGAAAAATACATAAGCATTAACACCTTGAACAATAAAATTAATTGGAAGCTCCTTAAAGAAACTAACTTGAATTAAATTTAATGCCCAGCTGATTATAATATCAAATACTAACGCCCAAATTTGTCCCTTAGTGAAAGCTCTGCGGTAAATATACATTTCAATCCAAGTCCATACAGACCATATCCATAAAGTCCAAATACCTAAAAAGTTGCACAAATCTCCTTCAATTAATTTCCCGTCACGACTTATTGAATAATTTACACCCGTTAAAGCTCCAACTAATTCAAAATAAAAAAATGCTACTAACGCAATATTTTGAGCGTAAAACATTTTTTTTCTGAAATTATTATCCGATCCAAATTCCCCCATATATCTCATAAACATGAAGAAAACACAATTTAAAGTGACCTGCGATAAAACTGAAGCCATGTATTTCGCCTCAACAGGATAAGGAGAACCCGTCGCGCTAACCATTGAAAAAATTATGTTAGCCACACTGGAAGCAGTAACAGTATAACAGTAAAGTAAAAAATTTCTCTGAGGTTTCGTCTCGCCAGAATATATTAATTTTAAATATACACATAACGTAACATTAAGAAATAAAACAGCAATTTCTGATTCAATTATGTAAAGAGTATCCAAATTTTTATATGCCCCTTCTTAAAAAAAAATTATGCGTCCCGAAATTTTTTATTTTTAATTTTTCATATTTTATTTTAATTCTGGGATACAAGAACGACTAAAAAATATTATAATTCATTAAAATTTTTATGTGCATATTTTTAAAGCGTGTTAGAAATTCCGATAATTTATATTTTATTTTATAATTCAGTACAAATTTTAAAACACTAGGAATGTGATATTATTCAAGCCATGAACACTAAAATTTTAAGAAATATGATTTTAGAGGCGGATGTTACAGGCAAAAATATAAGGGCGTTATCGCTTTGTGTTTTTGGGTTAGTATTTTGTATCGCGACGGGTATCACTGGAATAACGAGACTTATAGGAGGTTATTACGCTTCAGGAGGAACTTATTTAATTATTGCGGTTATCTGCGGTTATTTTCTTGCATATGGAGTAATAAACATAAATGCAGGTGAACCGGAAAAAATTTCAAAAATAGCATATCCCTTAGTAATAGGAGTATTTATATTTGGCTTAACAGTATTATTTTTTGTTGACGGAGGATTTCGGGGCGGAGTTCCAATATATTTTATATTAGCTTCGGTGGCGACTCCTTGTTTTTTAAAATTTGATGAAGCAATTATAATTTTGCCGCTGGAGTTTGCATCGTTCTTAGTTAATTCGCTCTTTGAAAAACATTATCCGGGTGCAGTAAATTTGGAACTTGCAACAGCAACAAATAAAATTTTCCCGATAATAATCGTAACTGCTTCGCTCGGTGTTTTATGCTTGTTATATTTATACACTTATCAGAGCCAGCAGATGAGACTTGAAAAAGCAATTTCAGATGCAAATTCAGCAAATGAAGCAAAAAGTTCATTTTTGGATAACATGTCGCATGAAATCCGTACGCCGATGAATTCAATTTTAGGCATGAACGAAATGATAATACGAGAGGAAGACAGACCGGAAATTTTAGAATATGCAAACGTTATACAACGATCAGGGCGAGCATTACTCGGAATAATTAACGATATACTCGACTTTTCAAAATTGCAGGACAAAAAAATGGAGATTGTCGCAACTCATTACGATTTAAGCTCGCTTATAAATGACATGGTAAACATTGCTTCAGAACAGGCGAAGAAAAAATCATTAACTTTTGATATAAACGTCGATAAGACGATCCCCAGAATTTTGGACGGCGATGAATATCATATACGGCAAGTCACGATGAATATTTTAAACAACGCAATTAAATTTACAGAACGCGGAGGAATCACCGTAAATATTGGCTATGAAGTTTTAAGCGAGGACAGCATCTCGTTAAAATGTTCAATTTCTGATACTGGTGTCGGAATAAAATCGGAAGACATTGAACAAATATTTAAACCTTTTGAGTACGTCGAATCATCCAAAAAATACCGCGCTGACGGTTCGGGCTTAGGGCTTTCGATCGTGCAGAAATTATTACATTTAATGGGCAGTGATTTAAGAGTCGAGAGCGTATTTCATAAGGGGTCAACATTCTCATTTGAAATTAAACAGACCGTTTTAAAATGGGAACCGATCGGAGATTATGAGAGGGCGTTTAATGTTTCGGTATCACATCATGAAAATTATAATGGCTCGTTCCAAGCTCCAAATGCTAGGGTCTTAGTTGTTGATGATGCTGATGTAAATTTATTGGTGTTTGCGAATTTGCTTAAGAAGACAAAAATTAAAATTGACACGGCCAGCAGCGGCATGGAAATGTTACAGTTAATCCGGATAAATAAATACGACATGATATTTTTGGATCATCGTATGCCCGGAATGGATGGCGTTGAAGCATTTCACCAAATGAAAAAAATCACTGACGGAATTAATTTTAATACTCCTGTTGTAGCGTTGACGGCTAATGCAGTTTTAGGAGCGCGCAAAATGTACATGGACGAAGGATTCAGCGATTATATTTCAAAGCCTGTTGACACTGTTAGACTTGAGCAGGTTTTACTTGAATATTTACCGCCTGAATTAATTTTGCGCGGAGATGACATGATAATTGATGAGCCTGCACCGAAAAAAATAAATAAACTGCCTGAAAATGGAACAGTAAATTTAAATCTTGATGTCAGCGACTCAGTACCAGAGCCAGAACCAGAACCGGAAGAAGAAGCATCACCATATAAAAATATTCAGGGAATAGATTACGAAGCAGCTGTAACGAATTGCGGAGCGGAAGAGACATTTATACAGGCTCTAGAAATTTTTTATAACACTCTCGATAAAAAAGCGGACGATATTGAAAAATTTGAACGCGAAAAAGATATAAAAAATTATACGGTGTTGGTTCATGCTTTGAAGAGCGCTGCGCGTTTGGTTGGAGCTTTAAATTTATCGGCTGATGCTAAATATTTGGAGGAATGCGGAGACAAAAACGACGTTGAAGAAATTGAGAAGAAGACACCTGCATTATTATCGCAATATAGAAGTTATAAAGAAATTTTAGCTAAAGTGTTCGGCAAAAAAGAGGATGAAGATTTATCAAAGCCTGAGATTTCTCCATCAGATTTGAATGAACTTTACAGTTTAATAAAAGGTATGGCAGCAAATTTTGATCTTGATAATATAGACAAAATGATCGAAGAAACTAAAAATTACAGGATACCGGCTTCCGAAAAAGAAAAATTCGAGAAAGTTAAGGACTGTATAACGGCTGCGGATTGGGCGACGCTTGATCAATTGTTGAGCTAGGATGGCTATAAGGAAATTTTATTTAAAATACATTGAAAGGATGAGAGATTTTTGAGCAAGGTTTTATTTATCACTGAGAAAGTTAGTTTTATATCTGAAGGAATAGTAAACCATTTGAAGGCGAACAGTTTTGAAGTCTTCACGGTTAAACCGGATGTCACGGCTATTTCAACATTTTTAAAACCAAAAGAAGAAGAAGCCGAAGCGATCGACCCAGAAGTTGCTGCATTGTTGAGCAAGGAGAGTGCTACGGAAGAAAAACCCGCTGAACCCGAACCGGAACAGCCCCATAAAGACGAAATACCGCGAATATTTATAATGTATTTGCAGGGCGAAGATAATTTAATGATTGATGTTCTCGGATATATAAAAGATGTCGTCGAAGATTTGGGCGTGAGATTTTTTGTAATAGGAACGCAGGAAGAACTTGACACAGTAATAGGAAAAAAAGCGGATTACGTAGCAGGTTTATATACTCGTCCTGTAGATTTGCCGGAATTTATTAAGCGTCTCCAAAAAGAAGGGGAAGCGGTCGACAAGTTACAGGAATTTAAGAGCATTTTAATAGTTGATGATGATGCTACGGCGTTGCGTTCGATGAAGAGTTTATTATCAGCTAAATATAAAATTTTGGTTGCTAGTTCCGGAATGAACGCTATAACTATTTTGGCAAAAAATCACGTTGATTTAATATTATTAGATTTTGAAATGCCGGTCATCAACGGTCCGAAAGTTCTCGAAATGATAAGATCCGATCCAAATTCCGCAAATATTCCCGTAATGTTCTTAACAGCTAAAGGCGATAAACGCAGCATTATGGAAGTTTTGAGATTTAAGCCGGAAAAATATTTATTGAAGACGATGCTCCCGAAGGATATTTTAGATAGTATTGATGATTTTTTCATGCAGAGAAGATTAAACGGCTAAATTGAATTTTAAATTTTAAATTTATGTTTGCTCCCAGTCTGGATTAAAAAAAATATATTTCATGGCCGGGAGCAATTTTATTTTATTTATAAATACCTTTTGAAAAATTTAATATGCTCGCTTATTACTTTTTCATTTGAGAAATTTTTTGAGCGTTCGAGACCTTTGAGTTTTAAATTTTCCCGCTCCGAATCATTCTCAAGTAAAATTTTTATTTCATGGGCGATGCTCTCAATATTATACGGGTCAATATATTTCGCACCATCCGCACAAACTTCAGGCAATGAACTCGATTCAGCAACAATAACAGGAGTTCCGCACGCCATCGCCTCAATCGGTGGAAGCCCAAAACCTTCATAAAGCGACGGAAATACAAAAATTTCTGCTCCAGAATATAAAGCCGGTAAATCTTCATCAGCAACAAATCCCGTAAATTTTACGCTGTCCGGAATTTTATCAAGCCCCAAATTTTTCAGCGTTAATCTGTCGTGTTTTTTGCCGGCCAAAATTAAATCAAAATCGCCATATAACTCGCTTAACAAATTCCAAGCCAACACCAAATTTTTTAAATTCTTTTTTATATCAAGCGATGCAAGCGACAAAACATATTTTTTATTTATGCCGTATTTTATTTTTATCTCGTTGATTTTTTCCGGCGGTTCACGCTTAAATTTTTCGTCCGGTGCTTCGTGTATAACTTGTATTTTATTTTCATCTACAAAATTATATCTGTCGAGTATTCGGCTTTTCGTGAAATTTGAAACGGCTATCACTCCGAGCGAATTTTTTAAAACTCTAGGCCAAATAAATTTATATAAATCACGCGCCAAAATATTATTACTGTGTAAATCAGGCCGGTCAACCTGCAAAATATCATGCGCCGTCACAACTTGATCATAAACTTTTATTGGTGCAGAGTTCGCGGGACTCCACAATAAACAATTTTTTACACGGCCGGGCAAAATAAACTGCTCCCATAAATGAGATTTTATAATATTTAATTTTTTATTCGGCGCGATCAATTCATATTTAAAATTTTTTTCGTCAAGTCCCTTTAAAATTTCGCTCAAATATCTTTGCAAACCTGATAAAGAATTTTGCAGAACTCTGGAATTAATTACAAATTTTTTCATGATTAATTTTTATTTCCCTCCTCTTCTTCGGTAAAATTATTTCTCTGAACGTCCGCAATAAAATTACAAAATCCAGCCATATAGACCAGTTACGAATATAATATAAATCCGTCTCAAGCCTGCTCAATCGATCCGTATATTTTCGTCCGCTAATTTGCCACATCCCTGTTAAACCGGGCTTTATCCCAAAAATTTTTTTGTCCTCAGAATTGTTATATAAATATTTATAATCACCCTTCAATAACGCACGCGGCCCCACAAGACTCATCTCGCCACGCAATACATTAAATAATCCGGGCAACTCGTTAATATTTAAATTACGCTCATATTTTCCAACGCGCATTATACGAAATTTATACATGTTAAAAATTTTTTCGTTGTAGCCTATCCGCTCTTGAGTTATTAAAGCCCGACCTCCATCCTTTTTATGAATTTTATAGGCCAGCCAAAACATAAAAGGCGAAAATATTATTAACGCAATTACCGCGCCAACATAATCAATTATATTTTTTATAAACTTGTTGAACGGATCTAATAATCCACGCGAAGCCAATATAACCGGAACTCCATCAACATCCCGGACTTGCTCGGAAAATGTCGTGATCATGTACATATCCGGAATATAATGCACTTGTCTTACATGAAATTCTGCCATGTCCAAAATTTCGGATATTAATTCACGTGAAGCCGTCGAAATCGCTATAGCTACTTCATCAATTTTATATTTTTTCCTGATGGTGTTATATTTTTTTAAATTTCCTAAAACTTTTACGTTATTTATTTCAGTTCCGATTTTACTTTTATCGTCATCAAGAAAACCTATTACTCTGCACAACGTAAAAGGATGCTCGTCAACTACTTGAGAAAATATTTCACCTGTCCGGCCTGCTCCAAAAATTATTACGTTCGTCACCAAAATCCCAAAATAAAATAATGTCCGCCTGAATATATAACGAACTATTAAACACAACGGAGCAAATATTATAAATCCCCACATTAAATTAAATCTCGAACCGTTCAGCCTCTTAGTATATAAATATAATACCGCTATCAAAAATACTAATATCACAGATCTAAAAACTGCCCTGATCTCATCCCAAAATAGCCAGCTCCTAAAGCCGTATAACGAATTATAATAAAACGTTAATATTATTGACCCCGAAAAAAATATTAACATTCCAATCGGAAAAATTTTTATGCCGGTTCCAGGAAAAAATATTAACGACGCAATATAAAAACTACCCAAAAATATTATTACGTCAAATATCACCTGAAAAATTATTAATACACCGCGAATATAATCTATTTGTCTTATCATTGTCTTTATATCACTTCGGCATCTCAAAAATTTTAAAAAGTTTTACCCATTGTTCACAGCTCAAATTTTCCGCCCTCGTATCCGGCGAAATTTCCAAATTTTGTAATATTTCCATGCTCAAATTATTTAAATTATTCGTTAATTTTTTGCGCCGAAATTTAAACGCCTCATGTAAAAATTTATTCCAACACGAATTTTTTACTAAATCAAAATTTTTATTTATTTCAATTTTCAATATTGCCGAGTTTACTTTTGGAACTGGCCTGAAACATTTGCGCGAAACCTTTTTTATAATTTCAGCCCGTCCGCTGGCCTCGATAGCTATTCCCAAAGGGTAACGCAATTTTGTATTTTTTGGAGCTGTTATCCTTAAAGCTGATTCCTCCTGAACCATCAAGATAAAATTTTTAAATCCAAACCCCAACAACTTCCAAATTAACGGCGTTGTAATATTATACGGAATATTCGCGATAATTTTATTTGGCACGGGATCAAGCTCTAAATAATTAAATTTCATCGCGTCAAAATAATTTACTTTCAAATTTTCGTGATCTGATTCCAACGAGTCCAGATCGCTTTTAAATCTCGTATCAATTTCTACGGCGTGAACAAATTTAATATTATTACTCAATAGCTTCCTCGTTAAAACTCCATGTCCCGGACCAATTTCTAAAATTACGTCATCGTTATTTAAATCTGAACTCGAAATTATTATATTTAAAATATTATCGTCAATTAAAAAATTTTGCCCGTAACGTTTTAAAGCTTTAAAATTATTTTTATCTTTACACACGCGAAGCCCCGTTTATATCGTCATAAGCACGAGCAACAAGATCATTAACGCTCATTCCGTCAGCCTCATTAAATTCCGAAGCACCAGTATAAATTTTTACGCTACCCGGCAAAATCGCACGCTCCCGAATTTCTCCGGCCAATAATCTAGCTTTTTGTAATTGCAAATTCGTTATAACTAAAAAATCCCCGCCGCTCCAACGTCCTGACGTGCATTGACGACCCTTTAAAATATCCTGTAAATTTTCGCTGAAAGAGTTTATAACCTCATCGCCTGAAAAATATCCTTCACGTTCATTTACTCCGCCGATGCCCTTTAATTTTATTGCAACAACGCTCAACGGCACGCCATTTTTTATATTTTTGCGCATCTCCTGCATAATAAAATGCTCCAGTCCCTGCCTGTTTAAAATTCCGAGCGCGTTATCCTGAGTTAAAATTCTTCGTAATTGTTCGCGTGTTCTGTTAAAATCCGTAACATCCTCGACAGTTATAAGCGTCGCAATATTGTCCTGCCATTCGATTGGGCCTGCATGAATTTTCACGCGCATAAAATCATCAGTTTCAAAATTTTTCATACGGCATTCAATTTCGCCCGATCTTTTGCCCAAAATTTTCACGAGATTAAATCTGTTAGGCTGGTCTATTAAATCCTGAACGTGTCGGCCTGGTTTAAGCTCGTTATAAAAAAATTTATTTACTGCGATGCATTTACCTTTTGGATCAGTGACGGCGGCGCGCATTGCTAAAGAGTTTAGGACATCGGGATTTTTTATAATTTTCACGATCTCATGACCGTACGTAATTCTTATAATAACGCCTCTTATTTGTTCGTCATCGATTCTCAAAGGTGAAGCGGTTATATTCCAGACTTTATTATTTTCGTTAAATTCTACGGCGTTAGTTTGCCCCGTGCAGGCTGAAACTAAAATCCCGTGTAACTCGTTATCAAAATCCGTACTCATTGGCGGATAATTTTCGCCGTTAATGCATTTATGACCGAACATGCGCAGGGCTACGGCTTTATAACCCTGCGTCGTATATAATAATTTGCCCTGTAAATTTATCACGCAACATAATAAACCGGGCATACTGTCTAAAATTTTAGTCCATACTGCCATTTTAAAAATTTAAATTTAAATTAAAATCCGTTCGGGTGAGCTTTATGCCATTTCCAAGCAGTTGCGATAATTTCGGCCATGTCCGTAAATTTTGGACTCCATTTTAAAATTTCGCGAGCTTTATGACTGTCTGCAACCAAACGAGCAGGATCGCCAGCACGTCTCGCACCGATTTCCAATTTAATTTTTTGTCCAGATGCTTTTTCTGCGGCCGTGATCATTTCCATAACTGAATAACCGTCACCGCTACCCAAATTAAAAATATTACTTTCTCCGCCGTTGCGTAAATATTCCAGCGCTAAAACATGAGCGTCAGCAATATCGCAAACGTGTACATAATCTCGTATACAAGTGCCGTCTTTAGTCGGGTAATCATTTCCAAAAACTGTAACGTGATCGCGTTTTCCGAGTGGAACTTGTAGAATTAACGGAATTAAATGAGTTTCGCATTTATGATCTTCGCCGATTGATCCATCGTGCCAAGCTCCGGCGACATTGAAATATCTCAACGAAACATATTTTATATTGCTGACGTTACTGAGCCATTTCATCATTATTTCCATCATGCGTTTAGATTCGCCGTAAGGGTTAGTCGGGTTGGTTGGGGCGGTTTCTAAAATCGGAATTTTTTCAGGTTCTCCGTAAGTTGCGGCCGATGATGAAAAAATTATTTTATTAATATTATTTCGCTGCATTGCTTCGAGTAAACTTATCATGCCCCACACATTATTATCAAAATATTTTAAAGGCTTCTCAACGCTTTCCCCAACAAGTGAACACGCACAAAAATGAATTACTGCATCAATTTGATTTTCAGTAAAAATTTTGTCTAGTATTTCGCCGTTTCTGATGTCGCCTTCATAAAATCTTACACTGCTCGGAACTGAAGCGCGATGCCCGGTAACTAAATTATCAACGACAATAACATTTTCGCCATGAGCCATAAAAGTCCTTACGTTATGAGAGCCTATGTAACCAGCTCCGCCACAAATTAACACTGACATTTTAAATTAACACTCCTTTTTTAAGATTTAAAATTTAAAATTAATATTTCACATTCGGGATCGGGTTAAACATAACGTCACCAATTCCGACGGACATATCGAAGCTGCTTTTTTTGCTGGTCATTTTTATATCTTTAGGTTTTATTGGTTCGGATTTAATTTTATATAAATCTTTTTTGGCTGTACTAGTTGGAATTTTTAAATCCGGTTTATTATTTGTTCCGAATTTTTTTATAACCGCGTCAAAATATTTTGAATTAATATCAGGATAGGCGAGCCACCAGTTAATATTATCGATGCTGAAAAATATTTTATTTGTATTTGAACTTCTAGCGGCTTTTAATTTGCTTGAGATTTCGTTTAAATTGATCCAGGCATAATCCTCACCGAACCAGGATAAATTACTGTCAGGTGATTCGTAAATAAATAATTTTGCAGAATTAGCGCGTAAATATTTCCTAGCAGATGAATTTTTATCTACAAGAACCCCGATCCAAAATGATTTATTTGCATTTGAAAATTTAATATTGCTTGGATTTCTTGTGAAATACTTATTTATTGAATTGCCCGAATTAAAATTATTTTCGAGATTTGCGACAGCTCCAACCGAATACAATCCGCCGATAATTTTATGAATTTCGAGATCGTCCTGAACTTGAGCATATAAACAAGCTGGACAAAACGTGAAAATTAAAACCAGCGCGAACAAAAAAATTTTTTTTACATTCATAACATGCCATCTCCGAGTTTAAATTTTAGGTGTTAAAAATTTTCTCGTGTCATATAATATCAATAATTGAATAATTTTAAATCATTTTGAATTTGAATATATAAATTTATTTTTCAAAACAGTCCGACACAAAATTTTTAAATATTTTTAATGCTATAATTCAGAAAATTTCTAACCGGGAAGATTATTAATTTAATTTATTTATTCTGACTGGAAAGATCACGGGGGTAAAATTTTAAATATGTATGATCCAAAATCTTTAAACGCCGATGATTTTATTAATCACGATGAAATTCTCGACACGTTGATTTACGCTGAAGCTAATAAAAATAATTTTGATTTAATTGATTCTCTGCTCGAAAAAGCCCGCCCGAAAATTTCCAAAAATGGAAACGGTTGCACATGTTCAGGGTTAACTCACCGGGAAGCTTCTGTCTTATTGGCCTGCGAAGACCAAAATAAAATTAATAAAATGTACGAAGTCGCAGAAGAAATTAAACTCGCCTTTTATGGAAATCGTATCGTGTTATTTGCGCCTCTTTATTTGTCGAATTATTGTATTAATGGCTGCCTGTATTGTCCGTATCACACTAAAAATAAAAATATTCCTAGAAAAAAATTAACGCAGGAAGAAATTAAAAATGAAGTCATCGCGCTTCAGGATGTGGGGCATAAACGTTTGGCAATCGAAGCAGGCGAAGACCCTATTAATAATCCGATTGAATATATTTTGGAAAGCATTAACACAATTTACAGCGTACACCATAAAAACGGAGATATTAGACGAGTAAATGTAAATATTGCTGCTACAACTGTAGAAAATTATCAAAAATTAAAAGCTGCAGGAATCGGAACATATATTTTATTTCAGGAAACTTACAACAAAAAAAGATATTTAGAATTACATCCGACAGGCCCAAAACATGATTACAATTATCACACCGAAGCAATGGATCGCGCAATGCAGGGCGGAATTGATGACGTTGGACTCGGCGTTTTATTCGGCCTCGAAGGTTATAAATATGAATTTGCAGGACTCTTAATGCACGCCGAACATTTAGAAGCAGTACAGGGCGTTGGACCTCACACGATAAGCGTTCCA
The DNA here is from genome assembly GCA_937900285.1 of uncultured Fretibacterium sp. GTDB lineage: Bacteria > Synergistota > Synergistia > Synergistales > Aminobacteriaceae > JAFUXM01. The sequence goes on from CALCEM010000061.1 coordinate 25,963, forward strand.
AGAGTTAAACCGGCCGATGATATTGATCCGGAAGATTTTAATAACTCGATTCCAGATGAAATTTTTACGAAGATAGCAGCCTGCATCAGATTAGCCGTCCCGTATACCGGCATGATTATTTCAACTCGCGAAAATGAAAAAGTCCGCGCAAAAATGCTCGAAGTCGGTATTTCGCAGATAAGCGGAGGTTCAAGAACGTCAGTCGGCGGCTACACGGAAGAAGAACGACCCAAAGATACCGAGCAATTTGACGTTTCAGACCAAAGAACTCTGGATGAAGTCGTAAGATGGCTGCTTGAAATGGGTAAAATTCCTTCTTTCTGTACTGCATGCTACAGAGAAGGCAGAACGGGCGACCGGTTTATGTCACTGTGTAAAACCGGACAAATTCAGAACTGCTGTCAGCCAAACGCTTTAATTACGCTAAAAGAATTTCTTATGGATTATGCAACAGAGGAAACAAAGAAAATCTTTTAGCGTAATTAAAGCGTTTG
>CALCEM010000062.1 GCA_937900285.1 uncultured Fretibacterium sp.
TTCAGTTCAGTTCAGTTCAGTTCAGTTCAGTTCAGTTCAGTTCAGTTCAGTTCAGGACGAGGACAAAATTATAATAAATACCTGGTCAGTGTCCAGAAAATAAGACCTCCATAATGTAATCATAAAAAATTTTATATCCATAACGTCGCGTAAATTTAAAAATTAAAAATGTCATTATAGGTTTACGTATTCACGTGGAGGAATTTTTTTATGTGCAGAAAATTAATTTTAGTATTAGCGTTTATTTTAACAGCAAACGAGGCTTTTTGTTCGGAGTCGTTTGTAAATTTCACGCTGATAAATAAGACCGGCAAAACAATTCACAGGATATATTTGAGGCCTTCGGATCGTTTTAGCTGGGATTTGGATAACGATGAAGTTTCGGGGATCAAATTACCTCTCAAGAGCAAAAAACAAATAAAAATCGGAGCACATAACTTAAGAGAATCCGGGAGTTATGTGTATTGGGACTTGAGAGTTTATTTTAAGAATGGTCAATTTTGGAACTGGCACGAACTCGACTTAAAGGGAATAACAAAAATAGAACTCATGAAAAACGGGGAAGTTGTCAGGTACAGTGCCCGAAGATAATTTTTTGAAATTATGGAGGATTTTTCATGCATAAAAAATTTTTTGCAGGCGTTCTAGCTTGCGTATTAGTTTTTATTTTAAATTTGAATGCTTTTGCCGTTGAATACGGCGCAGCAGGTTACGAAGATCAAGGTTACAGCGAGGCAACAGCTTGGGAAATAAGTTCAGCTGAAACGCTCGTAAAAGTCCGCGACGACTATAATAATGGAAAGATTCAAAGTGCAAGATATTTCAAGCTCACTGCGGATATTGATCTCACAAGTTATTTAGTTTGGGATTCGATTTGTGATTATGAGACAACATTATATTCAACATTCGATGGTATTTTTGATGGCAACGGTTATACAGTCTCAATGAACAGCGTAAATGATGATAGTAAGCACGCGCTTGGTCTGTTCGGTTTTGTTAACGGTGGGACAATAAAAAACTTGTCTGTGAAAGGCACACTCAGACGTTCAGATGTAAGCAATTTGTATGGTGATGCTTACGCCGGAGGAATCGCATGTTCTCTCGAAAAAGGCACAATAACTAACTGTAATTTTGATGGAAGTATCTATATTAAAGGTGCAATATATAAGTCTGCGTACGCTGGAGGTATTGTCGGTTACGCAGGCTCTGACGGTAAGGTAATTATTACAAATTGTTCAGTTGGTAAAAAACAAGTTACAGAAATAGAAGCTGAAAAAGATAACTTTGGTTACGATGCTTATGCCGGCGGAATTGTAGGATATTATAATGATCAAAACACTTCTAACCAGCTAACGGGAAATTATGCAAGAGTTACTGTTGAAGCCGACACAGGCACAGGCAAAATATATGGTTACAGACATGGCTCAAGCGGTACAATTTCTGGTAACACGGAAGCCGATTCGACATGGCCGGCAATCACGACAGATTCACTTACAGACGGGATCAAAAATAATGATTACAGTTGCAGCATTGAAGCAAATGTTGAATCCGGGACAATAACTTACTCAGCGAGCGGACTCCCCGAAGGTTTAGAAATTAGTTCAACGACCGGAGAAATTTCCGGAACTCCAACTGAAACGGGAAATAATATCACAGTAACCGTAACAGCAACCGCAAATTCTCACAGCGATACAAAAAATTTCAGTCTCACAATATATGATGACTTAGAAATTGAAACAGAAACTATTTCTGACGGTGTAGTAAACGAGGAATATAGCGAGACATTAGAAGCGAGTATCACTACTGGCGTAACATGGAAATTACAAAGCGGAACGCTGCCAAAAGGTTTGGAACTCGATGAATCAACGGGAATGATTTCAGGAAAACCAACGAGCAAAGATGAATACACCTTTACGATTAAAGCTTCTGCAACGATCGGCACAACAACTGTAACGGATCAAAAAGAATATACCGTAAATATTGCGAACCCGGAAATTTCTATAACGACCGATAAAACTTTACCGGATGGCATAGTAAGTTCATCTTACAGCGAGACCCTTGAATGTAATATTTCAAATGGTGTTACTTGGAGCTGCGAAGATTTACCGGAATGGCTCACACTTAATAAAAAAACCGGCAAACTTTCAGGAAAACCAACTGAAGCAGGTGAATATACTTTTACAGTGAAAGCTACCGATGGAGATACTGAAGACGAAAAAACTTTTACTCTGAATATTGAAGAAGAAATTAACATAACGATTACAACTAGTTCATTACCAGGCGGGACAACTGATGAAGAATATAACGCAACCCTGAAAGCCAACGTATCGGGCGTAACGTGGTCAGCAACAAATTTGCCGACATGGTTGAACCTTAATTCCTCAACTGGTGTTTTATCTGGAAAGCCGACGACCGCAACAGATTATAATTTCAGCGTTACGGCAAAATTAGGGACAAAAACAAGCCCGGCGAAAACATTTACTATTACAGTGAAACAAAAAAAATCCGATCCGGCTGCTATAACAATTAGTCCAACTTCTTTGAGTTCCGGTACTGTTGGAAGTTCATACAGTGCAGGTTTAACGGCCAGTGAATCAGGCGTAACATGGTCAGCAACAAATTTGCCATCATGGTTGAAAATTGATTCTGAAACCGGGGTTTTGTCCGGCACTCCACCTGCAGCAGATTCATATAAATTTACGATCAACGTCACGAAAGGTAATGCTGCAGGCTCAAGAGAATACACAATAAACATTACTGAAAGCAACGGGCTTACAATTACTACGCCTGCGCTCTCAAGCGGAACGGTAGGAACAAATTATAACGTTACTTTAAAAGCTAATTTCGGCGGACAGGAAATTTCGAGCGGTGCAAACTGGAGGGTAAGCAATGGAACTCTTCCTTCTGGAATATCTTTGAGTTCAAGCTCTGGAATACTTTCCGGAACTCCAAAATCAACGGGGACAACAAATATTGAAATTACTGTTTCATATAATAATTTAGAGGCGATCGCTGCTTATACTTTAACGATCAATAG
>CALCEM010000063.1 GCA_937900285.1 uncultured Fretibacterium sp.
AAAAATTTATTATTCTCGGAAATATGAACGCCATCACTTATAAAGAAGTTTTCCCCCTCATGAAAAATAATTTAATCTGGTTGGGGTATTCGATTCACTCAAGAAGCGTAAAATTTTATACTCCAGAAGATTACGAAGATGATTCAAAAATTACACCCATCCAAATCGATGAAAAAGGAAAAAAATTTGTTTCAATGGGCAATGTTAGATGGTTTACAAATGTTGAGCACGGACTGCGACACGAAAAGATGTTATTGGACACGATGGCAAATAATTTAAGATACAATAAAAAATTACGCAGGCACCTCACCGAAAAATATAATAAAATCGAATTCCCAAAATATGACAATTACGACGCGATCGAAATCCCTTTTACTGAATGCATCCCTTCTGATTATGCCGGAGTCATGGGCGTGCCTATTTCTTTTATGGACAGATATAACCCGGAGCAATTCGAAATTTTAGGAATTGACTGCCAAATGTCAGATAATCCCAGACCTGGAAGAAGATTTTTATTAAATGGCCGGGAAACTTACGCACGTATACTCATAAAATCAAAACATCCAGAATAATATAAATATATTATGTTACGAGAATTTTATAATTTTTGAACGGGGAGAAAATGTAATGTGTTACGCCGATAATCTGAATTTAATTTCTCCCCAGAATTTTTTTATTATTTCGTTATGCAAATCTTTTCACGAGTTCCTTTATACTTTTGTCGTTCGTAGCTTCGCCAATCGCATTAAATTTCCAGCGTCCATCATGTAAAATTAATTCCCCGAATATCATCGCGGTCTTTCCTGAATAATTTTCAGATAAATTATATTTATAAATTTCGTTGTCGTTATCTGCGTCGCAAATCCTTATAAAAGCATTGTCGATCATTCCAAAATCTTGATTACGATCGTCAGCTTTATAAATATTCACAACAAATATTATTCTGTCATATTCGGAAGGCAAAATATTTAAATTTATGAAAATTTGTTCATCATCGCCCTCGCCTGCTCCCGTCAAATTATCGCCCATATGTCTGACTGCATCAGATTTATGTAACAAATTCCCAAAATATATTACGTCCTCGTTATTTCTGATTTTTCCGCCTTTACATAAAAACGCACTGGCATCGCAGTCTACATCATGAACATGGCCGCTGAATAATCCAAATAATCCGCCGGGAACTTTTTTGCGATCAACCTCGTCCCAACCTAAACCGACCATTACATTTTTTAAATTTTCGCCGGTATGTTTCTTTAAATCTACTCGATCACCCTTTTTTAAATTTACGCTCAAGAATTTTTCACCACCTTTTTAAATTTTAAATTCGTTCAGCTTTCGTTATTATTATCGGAATCATAAACTCTGACAAAAGCATTTTTTATCATCCCGAAATTTTGTTTTTTCTCGTTTGCTCCGTGAATATTTGCAGCAATTATTATTTTATTGAACATGGCCGGAAGCGAATAATTTTTTTATTCCCCTGTTAGCTTCGTCCCAGCCTAAGCCGGCCATAACATGATGTAAATTTTCAAATCCCATTTTTTAAACGTTCACTCCAAAATTTAAGCATATTACGCGCAAATCACATCTGTAACCTGTTCCGGAAGCATTAAAATTCCATGTGTCGCCAGCCCTGTATAATTCTCCAACCAATACAGCCGTATCATCTGAAAATTCTTCTCCTAAATCATAGCGAACTAAATCATCGCCGCTATCATCGTCCATAATATTTATATAAGCGTTCGAGACTTGGCCAAAATTTTGTTTGCGTTTTTCTGCTTCATAAATTGTCACGGTGAAAGCAATTTTATAAATATTTTTCGGAACTTTCGACAAATTTATTTTTATTTGTTCATCGTCACCTTCACTGCCTCCAGTTAAATTATCGCCCATGTGTTTAACGGATTTTGAACGGTGCTCAAGATTGTTGTAAAAAATAAAATCATCATCGCTCGACACTTTATTATCTGAATTTAACATGAAGACTTCTGCGTCAAGATCAAAATCGTAACTGCCTTTATATTTATTCGTGTCCCAACCTAATCCGACAATTATATTTTTTAAATTTTTTCTGCCCTTCGTTAAATCAACTTTTTGACCCTTCTTTAAATTAACCGCCATTTTTAAACGTTCACCCCGAATTTTCGGCATAACGCTGCAAGCCCGCCGTCATAACCCGTTCCGATTGCGTCAAATTTCCACTCGATACCGCTCCTAAATAATTCGCCGACTACAACAGCGCTCTCTGTTGAAAATTCTTCAGCCAAATTATATTTTAATAATTCCCGCCCTGAAATTTCATCTACAACTCTTATATATGCGTTTGAAACCTGACCGAAATTTTGTAAACGCTCTTCAGCCTCGTAAATCGTAACTGTAAAAGCTATTTTATCGATTGCTCCGGGAATTTCGGCTAAATTTACGCGTATAATTTCGTCGTCTCCTTCGCCCGCTCCTGTTCTGTTATCTCCCATGTGAAGCACTGCGCCGGAATAATGTTTTAATTCGCCGTAAAATATAAAGTCTTTATCGCTTAACACTCTGCCGTTTGAGCCTAATAAAAACGCTTCGGCATCAAGATCAAAATCTTTTCCGCCAGAATATTTATTTACATCCCAGCCTAATCCTATTAATAATTTTGAAAGTCCTGGACGACCTTTTGTTAAATCTACTTTTTGACCCTTTAATAAACTTACTGCCATTTAAAAAAATTCCTCCAGATTAAATAAACATAATTCAAAATAAAAAATTTATGCAGAATATTAAAACATTTTTCAGCCTTAACAATCTGCATAATTAAATATTTTTTATTTGCGCGTTAAAATTTTTCGTATTAAATCAATCGGAATTACTAAAAATGCCAACCCTGCGCAGATTATCCAGGATTTTAAATTTAATGCTTCTACGCTCAAAACTTCTCCGCCAAAAGTTATAAATATATATTGCATCACTAAAATTAAGGCCATGACGATTATAAAATTTATATTTTTGCTCAAGTCCTTAAAAATATTTAAATGCTCCGTCCTGGCGTTAAATCCGTTGAACGTGATGCCCATCATAAATGTTGCAAATAACGCTGATTTTAAATAAATAATATCAACTTCACCAAATAAATTTTTTATTGCAGGCATAAATAATATACTTAAACATATAAACGTTATATATGAAGCTGAAATTATTATTTGAACGAGCATTTTTTTACTTATAATATTTTCATTGCGCTTCACTGGTTTTTCTTTCATGTATTCGAGTAACGCGGGTTCACTCCCGAAAGCTATAGCCGCGAGCGTGTCCATTGCCAAATTAATTAATAATAATTGCACGACAGTCAATATAACATTTTCGCCGAACATCGGACCAATAAAACACGTTAAAACAGCTGCGACATTTACCGTTAATTGAAATATTAAAAATTTCCGAATGCTCTTAAACATCGTGCGCCCGTATAAAATTGCTTTACCTATCGATGAAAAATTATCATCCAAAATCGTGATGTCTCCGGCTTCCTTCGCTACTTCAGTGCCGGACCCCATAGCAAACCCTACATCAGCTTTTTTCAACGCAGGCGAATCGTTTACGCCATCTCCAGTCATTCCGACCACTAAATTTAATTCTTGAGCTATTCGCACGAGTCTGCTTTTATCAGTTGGAAGGGCGCGGGCTATAACGCGTAAATTCGGCAGAATATTTTTTAATTCGTCATCAGATTTTTGAGCCATTTCGCTCGAAGTCATAGCGATGTCATTATCACCTGAAATTAATCCGGCTTCCCTTGCAATTGCGACCGCTGTTTCTTTTCGATCTCCTGTAACCATGACGACCTGTATACCTGCATTCAAAACTGTTTTTATGGCGTTCACTGCTTCGAGCCTGACATTATCGCGAATACTTATAACGCATATTAAAATTAAATTTCCGTTTTCATTTTTGGCGACTGCAAGTAATCTCATTGAGCGGGTAGCTTGGGAATTTAAATAATTTAAAATTTCATCGCTTGAATCAAAATTTTTTACATCCCCGTTTTCGTCCAAATAAAATTTACATGAATCAATAATTTTTTCCGGCGCACCTTTTATAAATTCTATTTCATGGCCGGACTTTGAGTCAGAAATTTTTAACGTCGAAATTTTTTTAGCTGAATCGAACGCGTTAAACTCCAAAATATTATTTTTGTTAATTAAGCCTGATTTATTCTCAGAAATTAAAAAACTCATGAGCGCACGGTCTGTACTATTTCCGCCTATTACTGCACCATTTTCACCGGCTGAAGCTGAATTATTTGCGCCAATTCCAGAAATAATATTATTTAAAAAATTCTCGCTCAAATTCGATAAGCTATTAAAAATTTTTAAATTCCCCGTTGCAATTTCTACGACTGATAATTTACCCTCTGTTATTGTTCCGGTCTTGTCGCTGAATAATAAACTCAAACTCCCGGCGGTTTCGAGTCCGTTAATTTTTCTTACGAGTACGTTATCTTTTGCCATTCTCAAACTCTGGAACGATAATAAAATCGATGTCAGCATCGGTAAACCTTCGGGAACTGCACAAACTATAATCGTGACTGCTACTGTAACAGCGTCCATTATTAATTTCAGCCAGTCAAAAAAACCAGTCGGCAAATTTCCAGTTATGAACGTTCGCAATAAAATTCCTGCTACAATTGCTAAAGCTCCGACATATCCGAAAGTTGAAATATTTCCGGCGAGCTTGCTTAATTTTAATTGTAATGGTGTTTGTCTGGTATTCTCTTGAACTTCGAGGGCTAATTTTCCAAATAAAGTATTATCGCCGACGACTTTCACAATAAAATAACCTTCTCCGCCGCAGACTACAGTACCGCGATAAACATAAAATTTATTTAATAAGTCTTTGATGTCATAATTCTCGTTATTTGAATTTGGAATTTTTTCGGCCTCTTCAGTTTCTCCGTTTAAAGTTGCTTGATCTACTTTTATGCCTCCCGAAATTATTTCGCCGTCAGCTGGGATTTTGTCGCCGGCCTGTAAATAAATTAAATCTCCTGTTACTACTTCGCTGACATTTATTTCCGTTAAAACTCCGTCTCGTATTACTTTAGCTTTTTCGCGCGCAAGTTCTTCGGCTTTTAATGCTGATGCTTTTCCCTCCTGACGGTTTTCGCTGATTGATGCTACACCGTTAGCGATAATGATGGCGATTAAAATTCCAACCGGCTCGAACCATTCAGCCTGACCGATAAAATATAAAATCATCTGAATAACGAGAGCGACTAATAAAATTATTATCATTGGGTCTTTAAAGCCTTCGAGAATTTTTTTATACAAAGGCTCCGGAGGGATTTGCGTTAAATCATTTGAACCAAATTTTTCCCGGCTGGTTAAAACTTCATTTGACGATAAACCTTTTAAATCAATCAAAATAAAATCTCCTTCGTTAAATTAAAATAAAATAAATTAAATCAAAATCTGAGAATTATATTATTAATATTTTTATTTTGTCCATGCTCTTACGACTGGTGAATTATGTTTTTTTAATTCGTTTATTCGTTTATAATGCAGGCTTAAAACTTTCGGGAAATGTAATTTTAAAAATGACAAAACAGGAATTAAAATATTTTCATCGTCCGAACTTAATAAAATGCGTATAGTTTCATTTTCGAGATTTTTATTATTAGGCCAGCGTCTTAAAATCGGAGCGATATTATTTGAATTAGCGTGAATTAAAAATTTTTCGAGCAAATCATAATCCGAACCAGATAAATTTAAAATCAAGCTTAACGGGAAATTTTTGGAATTATAAAATATTTCGTTTACTATTTTTCGGCGGTTTAGATCGCTAAAATTCAGGAGGCTTATTAATTTGGCAGTCTCGTTATTTAAATTTGGATTTTTGAGAATTTTTATTATTGCCTTAATAATTTCGTTATCGTCTGCAAAATTTCCGACCCGTCTCAACGCTAAATTTATAACGCCGGGATTATCAGAATTTAATCTGTAAATTATTTCATTAATATTTTTGTCGTGATCTGAGAAATTAAAAATTAAATTTTCATAATGGTCCAGCAAATAATCAATTTGATTTATAAAATTTTCGTTTGAATCCTGTTCGGGCAATGAGCTTAAATCTTCAGGCGTTAAATTTCTTAAAATTGCGTAAGCTCCTGAAATCTGTCTGAATTTATATAAATTTTTGTTTCCAGAAATATCCGGGTGATATTCGCGCACTAATTTCCTGAAAGTTTTTTTTATTTCATCGTGATCGACTCCGGGTGCAAGTCCCAAAATATTTAACTGCTTTATAATTTCCTGATCGTCCATAAAAAAATATTCTCCGACAATATATAATATTTTTACAAATTTTAAACTGAACGGAGGTTAATTCAAAATTGGCATTATCCTTAATGGTGATCATAGCGCTTATAATCTCGATAATTTTAAATGTCTTTTTGATCTTCAGGAAAAATTTTAAAACCGATCGTAACCGCTCAATCAGGACGGCAATTTTATCAGGTATACAGAACGTCAGCGAATTAGCAACAGTGCGCGAGAGATTTCAGTCTGTAATATCATTTTCGGACGGAATAAAAATCCCTTGGCTTGATTATAATATTCCGGGAACTAAAAAAAGATTTATGCTGAGATATTACGGCACTATAATATGCGGTTGCGATTTATCAAAGGCTCAAATTTCCGAACGGGACGAGAATAACACCGTAAAAATTTCAATTCCCAGAAGCGAAATACTTGACGTATATGCCGACATGAACAGTTTTGAAATTTATGATCAAAGCTCAGGAATATTTAACGCTATCAAGCTCGAAGATCAGAACCGTGAAGTAATTTCGGATTTGGCGACGGTGAAAGAAAATGCAATTTCGAAGGGGATTTTAACTCAATCCGATAACAATGCAATAAAAATTTTAAATTCTGTTACTTCTGCGGCCGGAGTTTTGGCGGAAATATCGTTTAACGAAAAAAATAATATTCATCTCGAAAATAAAAACGCTACTCAGGAATTGCCGGAATAAAATATAAAAATATAAAAATTGCGGAAGATTTTAAAATTAAATTTATACTCCTCCGCAAAAAATTTTTTTAAATTTATTTAAATTTTACGCTTTTTCCCCCGAAATGTCCGGAATATTAATATTTTCATTTTCATCATCGATATTCCAAAGTTTTTCGAGCCTGTAAAATTCGCGTCCCTTATGGCTGAAAATATGTACTACTACATCGCCGGCATCAATTAAACGCCATCTAATGCTATTTTCTCCTTCTAGTCTGCATTTGCGTCCGGATTTTTCTAAAACTTCTTCGGCTGTTTCGGCTAAAGTTTTCATATGCGTTTCAGAATTTCCAGTGACCAAAATAAAAGTATCAGCGAGTGCGCCCTTGTCTTTTAGATCGAGTTCAGTAATATTTTCGCCGCTTTTTGATTCGAGAGCGTCAATTAAATTTTTAAAATTGCTCAACGTTTCACCCTAGCTCCTGCACCGCCCATAATTGCTTCAACTTCTTTAACGCTTGCCATTGAAGTATCTCCTGGAGTGGTCATCGCCAAAGCACCGTGAGCTGCACCATAATTTACAGCTTTTTCGGGATCGCCGGTTGTCATCAAGCCGTAAACTAAACCTGAAGCGAATGAATCTCCGCCGCCTACACGATCCATAATTTCAAGACCGTCATAAGCTCTTGACATATAAATTTCACCGTCAGCCCAGCAAATTGCTTTCCAGTCGTTTACGGTTGCGGTTCTGACAGTTCTTAAAGTTGTTGCGACTGCTTTAAAATTCGGGTAAGTTTTGGCGGCTTCACCGATCATTTTTTTATAACCGTCGAGGTTAAGTTCTTTTAAATTTTCGTCATTGCCCTCGATTTGGAAGCCTAAACAAGCCGTAAAATCTTCTTCGTTGCCGATCATTACATCGACATATTTCGCGACTTCTTTATTTACTTCTTGGGCGCGTTTTTGTCCGCCGATTGCGCTCCACATTGAAGGAGATCGGAAGAGCACACGTCTAACTCCAGTCAC
>CALCEM010000064.1 GCA_937900285.1 uncultured Fretibacterium sp.
AAAACTTGAAAGCATATTAGCTTCTACAATTCCTGATTCTGATAAGATTATTCGAGGTGGAAATTTACCAATTGCTCTTAAAACTGGTCGTGGTGTATATAACTATGGATTTAAGTTTAATAACATTGGTGAATACTTCAATAAAGAAGGAATGGGTCGTCTAGTTGGTGGTAAAGAATCTGTTGTTTACGCTAGTGATGATTCAGAATTTAAAGGTACATATATTTGTTCTTACGTAGTTAACTGTACTAAATGTAAAGTTACATGTGAAGAACCTTCTGAAGAAGATATTGAACAACTTCGTAAATTAGGACTTGAAATAGATCTTGATTCAATGCATTGTGAAATTGATGAACCAGAACCATGTCCAACTTGCGATGTTGAATGTGTTGGTGAATGTGTATATGATGAAAAACATGGACAATTATTTACTGTTCATCAAACATCACTTACATACTTTAATCCAACAGATAGAGTACTTGGACCAAACTTAACTACTGATAAAGGTCTACAAATGATTGATGAATTAGAAGAAAAAGGTGAAACAATATATAATGAACCTGAGTATTCATTTACATTTACACCTGCTGAATAATTTGACTCATTATTTTTTAAACTGGCCGTCAAAATTGTTGAACCTGATTTTAATCCAGTTATTTCGCCGGTATCAGATATTTTTACTATTTCCGGGTCTTCAATATCCCACGACACTATATTTAACACTGGAGGTGCAACGTTATAAATTCCTCCGTTGTTAGTTTCAGTAAATAAATTTAACGTAACTTCATCGCCGGCATTTAAATAAATTTTTTGGGACGGAGCTATTAAATTTTTTATGCCTTCTTCCATTAACGGCGGTATGTACATTTGATTCGGACGAGAAATGCTTACTAACTCATCATTTTTAAGCGTCAAATATGAAACTTCTAAAATTCCGGAATCCTGATTATTGATCCATAAATTAATATTAAATGAATCACTATCGGCAGAAGCTATTTTAAAAAATTTCGCCTCTCCGTTAGAATTTAAAATTTCCAAATAAACATCATTGCTATATTTTCCGTTTGGCGCTTTAGCTGATAAATTCACCGATGAAATTTGCGGAGTTTCGTCATCTTCTCCTCCCAGATATTCCGGCGTTGCTCTTCCGATGTTCAAATTAAAATCATCGTCATATAAATAATTTTCATAATTTTCATTTTCGTCAGCAATTTTTAAAGAACCCTCATAACTGTTCAGAAATTTATTAAAAGCCGCATCATATTCAGCCGTAGAACTTTGCTCGGAATCAGAAGCAGTATTTAAAATCATAAAATTATCGGTTGAACCTTTAAGCAGTTTTAAAACAGTTTCAGCGACATCCTTTTGTTTAGAAATATTTACGTGATTGTGATCCGCAAGCCCCTTAAAAGATGTCCGAGCATTTTCCGGAAATTTGTCTATTGCGCTGGGTTCTGAGACACATAAATCATGATCGTTATTATCAAAAAATACGTTTAAAAATTCCTCGACTCTTAAAATCGGCGATAAACTTTTTACTATTGGGCTTATTTTCGACAAATGTTTTTGAAGCGAAATAATAAACTGTTCTGGCAGCCACGAAAAATTTTTAATTGCTATTATATCCGTGCGCTCTAAAGCATCGAATAATTTATTTATTTCATCCTGATCGTCCTTGACAAGTCCCAAAATAACATGAAAAGGAATTGAAGGATAACCTAAATTTGAAAGGAAATCACTATTAATTGAAATATCTTTCATGATCTCCGAAGCATCGTATTTTTGAAAAGCGAATAATTTTAATATGGGCGCTATATTTTCCCAAACCGTTTTTGCTTCCCAGTTCTGCCAGGCCGAACCGATTCCATCAAAACTTTCGCTGAAAAAATTTCCCCATGGGCTTCCCAAATTCGGAACAGCTATTAAAATTACACGGCGTATCATTCCTTGAGAGTATGATAAATTAGATTTATTTCCGGTGTCAAAATCATTTCTCAAAAATTGACGCGCTACTAAACCCCCAGTACTATGAGCAATTACATCAACTCTGGTTGAAGCGATGCCTTGAGAATTTAATTTTTCAAGGGTTTCAATTATGCTCTTAGCCAAAGGATTATTATTATTATTTATAATTGTTCTCGGACTTTTTGAGCCGTCATAATTCCAGCCTGTTAAATTTAAATTTGAGTCGCTTAAAGTCTCCCAAAATCCATTTTTTACACCGTAAGCAAATGCGCTCTGACTATTTGAAAAAGTACCGTGAATTAAAAATATTGTTGGAGCTTGTAAATTCATCGTTAAATTTTCTGTTTTTGTATTTCCGTTTTTGCTCGTAAAATCTGCTGTAATATTAAAATCATCATCAGGATAATTTAAACCGTCCGGCCAGCTTTCGGGAGCAATTAAAACAGCAGAAGCCTGAAATTTATTATTAATTTGCACCGTTTTTAATTCCGTTGAACTTGAAATTTTTTCTCTGTCTGATAATTTTTCAAGACTGAAATATGACGGCACTGAAAATTTTACGCTTCCCTCCTCCGAAGACTGATAACGCAAAATTAAACGAGTATTCCCATCGGCTGTAATTCCTGTTTTTGAATAATCGGAAGAATTAATTTTAAAAATCTCATTTTCAGTTAAAATATTTCCGTTATTGCCGATGTATGCATTATCTGAAAAATTATTAATGATCGTCTCAGAATTTGTTTTTTGTCCGAGCGCATCAAAATCAGCATAAGCAGGAACAATAATTAAACACGAAAAAATTAACGAGTTCAGAATTTTATAAAAAAACTTTTCCAAAATAAAATAAAGCCTCCTTATAATTTAATATTAACAAAGACAGCCCCATAAAAAAATTTTTCTAGGAACTGCCTTAAGTTTGGGAATTATACAGCTTAAATAATATTTATTTAATTAATTTCTCAGCGCACCAAACACGGTTTTTTATTATCAAATTTCCAGCCCGGTATTAAATACTGCATTCCTTTAGCATCATCACGAGCACCGAGACCGTATTTAAAATATAATTCATTTGCTTTCTTAATTTGATCGAGATCTATTTCGATGCCGAGTCCGCCTTTTTTCGGTAAATCAATGCAACCGCCAATAATTTGCATCGGTTCTTTCGTCAATCTTTCGCGGCCTTCCTGCCAAATCCAATGCGTGTCAATTCCGTTCATTTTTCCGGGAATAGCTGCGGCACATTGGACGACCATTGCGAGCGAAATATCAAAATGATTATTTGAATGACATCCCCACATTAATCCGAAATCGTTACATAATTGTCCAACTCTTACAGAACCGTTCATCGTCCAGAAATGAGGATCAGCTAACGGAATATCTACAGCCTGTAATGTTAAAGCGTGACACATTTGCCGCCAATCTGTATTAATCATATTTGTAGCGGTTGGCATCATTGCTGCTTTACGAAATTCGGCCATGACTTCGCGTCCACTGAAACCGGCTTCAGCTCCGCAGGGGTCTTCACAATATGCTAAACATTCTTTTAATTCCGGTGCAATTTCGAGGGCTTCTTTTAAACTCCAGCAGCCATTTGGATCTAAATCTACGCGGGCGTTTGGAAAAGCTTTTTTAATTGCCTGGACTGCTTTTAATTCTTCGCGAGGTTTTAATACTCCGCCTTTTAATTTGAAATCTTCGAAGCCGTATTTTTCGTGAGTAGCTTTTGCTAGAGCGACAATTTTTTCCGGCGTTAATGCTTCTTCGTGGCGTAATCTGTACCAGTCGCAAGGGCTGTCTGGTTCTTCTTCGTAAGGTAAATCGGTTTTTTTGCGATCACCAATGAAAAATAAATAACTTAAAAATCTTACGCGTTCCCTCTGAATTCCATCACCCATTAAAGCAGCTGCCGGGACATCCAAAAATTTCCCCATCAAATCCAATAACGGAGCTTCAACCGCTGTAACAACATGAACGCCCGTTCTTAAATCAAAAGTTTGCAGACCTCTAACGTCATCTTTTATATTTTCGTCGAGCCATTTGCGGATTTTATTAAGGGTGTCTTTATAATCTGCAATCCTAGTCCCAACGACAAATTTTTTTACGTCTTCGAGAGCTTTTGTAATTTTTTGTCCGCCAGGAACTTCGCCGGCTCCTAAATTTCCGTTTGAGTCTTCGAGAATTACAATATTGCGCGTGAAAAACGGAGCATGTGCGCCACTTAAATTTAATTCCATGCAGTCATGTCCGGCAACTGGATAAACGTCCATTTTTGTTATTTTTGGTATCATGCGGGAAAACCTCCATACAACAAGATTTAAAAAAGATTTAAAAATTTTTAAGTGCGAAAAAACTCAAAACACGGGAATTATATAACGCTAATAAATTATAAAAAATGTAAAAATTCGTGATAGTTTGAATTAAAATTTAAGACACTAATATAAAAGCGAGTTGTAAAAAATTTATGATCTCATGGCCGGATTTTGTTTTTGATGAAATTTTAACGTGTAACATAAAAAATAATTATGATGCTTTATGCGAAATTGCCGGAATATTTTCAGGTTTGGACGAAAAATTTTTAACCAGACGCATAATATTAGCGCGAAGAGTTTTAAAATTATGGGATGTTAGCGGACTAAATAAAAATAAAAGTTACAAAATAAAAATTATCCGCTGCGTAAAAAATAAAAAATCAATCCTAAAATTTAATATTACAAACCAGGAATTATTTTTTAATGAAATTATGAATTTTGCAGATTCCGTAAATTTTTCATGGGACTTTTTGCGCGGATTGTTCGCGAGCTGCGGGAATTTGTATTTACCGAAATCCGGATATTATTTAAATCTTAAGCCACATAATTTTTTTATAGCCCAAAAATTTATAAAGCTCTCTAATTTACACTGGCATCAGTCAAAAAATTTTAATTTAAATTTACGCCGGCAGGAAGACATCGTAACTTTTATGGCAAATATCGGATTAAGTTCAACAGCTTTAAAACTCGAAGACCGAGCAATATTAAACGAAATAAAAAATAATGCTAACCGCTTGAATAATTTCGAAGCAGCAAATATAAAACGCTCTATTAAATCAGCAGCTGAACAATTAGAAAACGTGAAATATATTATTGAGAGCGGATTATTAAATGATTTACCGGACAATAAAAATATTCAGGAATTTATTAAACTTAGAATCGAATATCCGGACTTGAATTTAAAAGAGTTAGGTGAAAAATTTAAAGTACCGTTAAAAAATTATGCTGTAAAATATCTCTATTCAAAAATAAAAAATTTTATTAAATTCGATCGGAGAGGAAAATCTCAATGAAGCTCAAG
This sequence comes from uncultured Fretibacterium sp., assembly GCA_937900285.1. Taxonomy (GTDB): domain Bacteria; phylum Synergistota; class Synergistia; order Synergistales; family Aminobacteriaceae; genus JAFUXM01. Next base: position 5,296 of record CALCEM010000064.1, read on the forward strand.
ACATTCACACCTGCAGATGTAAGCGGTAAAAAAGTATTAATGCGCGTTGATTTTAATGTCCCGTTTAAAGATGGCAAAGTGAAAGATAACGCCAGAATTTTAGCTCATACCAGCACGCTTAAAAAATTGCTCGACGCTGGCGCAAAAGTCGCACTCGTTTCACATTTTGGACGGCCAAAAGGTCAGGTTAACCCGGATTTTTCGTTAAAACAAATCGTCCCAGATGTCGAAAAAGCTTATAACTTAAAAGTAAAATTCGTAAACGACTGCGTAGGCGAAGAAGTCGAAAAAGCAATTAATTCCGTTCAGCCCGGAGAAATTGTTTTACTGGAAAATTCAAGATTCCACCCCGAAGAACAAAAGAATGATCCGGAATTTGCCAAAAAAATGGCCGCTCCCTTTGATGTTTTCGTGATGGATGCTTTCAGCGCATGTCATCGAGCAGATGCTTCAACTTGCGGAGTAATCGATTATGTTAAAAATTCTTTCGCCGGTGATCTCTTAGGCCGTGAAGCCGAAATGTTAGGAGCAGTCAGCGAAAATCCTGCAAAACCTTACGTTTTAATTTTAGGTGGCGCAAAAGTTGCTGATAAAATTACGATCGTCGGGAATTTATTGAGCAAAGCTACAACAATTTTAATCGGCGGCGGAATGGCTTACACTTTCTTAAAAGCTCAAGGCAAAGAGGTCGGGAAATCTTTATGCGATGTTGATCATTTAGATTTTGCGAAGGACACGCTCAAAAAAGCTGCTGATCTCGGAGTAAAAATTTTATTGCCAGTCGACAGCGTTGTAGCTTCCGGAATGGATGCAACTGAAACTGAAATAGCCTCAAGCGATAACATGCCAGCCGATAAAATGGGACTCGATATTGGACCGGAGACAATTAAATTATTTAGCAAAGCTCTCGAAGGCGCAAAATCTATTTTATGGAATGGCCCAATGGGAGTTTTTGAAGATCCAAAATTTGCAAAAGGCACTGATGAACTCGCTCAGGCTGTCGCGAACATGACCCAGAAATTTGGAACTGTAAGCGTGATCGGTGGCGGTGATACAGCTTCAGCAGTCAGACAATTTAAAGTCGCTGATAAAGTTTCACACGTTTCAACCGGCGGCGGTGCAAGTTTGGAATATTGCGAAGGGAAAAAATTACCGGGCATGGAACCATTCAGAGCCGAATAATTTTTTTAAATTTTAAATCTGGAGAAAATAATTTAATCATGAAAAAAATATATTTATACGGAAATTGGAAAATGCACATGAATAAGGCCGAAACCGAAAAATTTTTTATTGATTTCAAACCAGCCTACGAAATTTATAAAAATGATCCCGACCTTGAAGTTGGAGTTTTTGCCCCGTTTACGTCTTTATGGGCTGCTGCTGAAGGTGCTAAAAATAACGGCGTTATATTCGGTGCTGAAAATGTTTATTTTGAACCTAAAGGAGCATTTACCGGAGAAGTTTCAATCCCAATGCTTCAGGAAATCGGCGTAACTCATATAATTTTAGGTCACAGCGAACGCAGACATATTTTTAACGAGCCTGACGACATGATCGCTAAAAAAGTTAAAGCAGTTCTCGATGCAAATATTATCCCGGTTTTATGTTACGGCGAAACTCTGGACGAACGCGAATCCGGAAAAACTTTTGAGGTCATGACACGCCAATTAAAAAGCGCAATAAGCAATTTAAAGCCCGAAGAAGTCCGCAAAATAATTTATGCTTATGAACCAGTTTGGGCAATCGGGACCGGAAAATCTGCAACATCTGAACAAGCTCAAGAGGTTTGCGAATGGAGCAGGAATTTAATAGCCGATCCAAAAGTCGTAATTTTATACGGCGGAAGTGTAAAAGGTTCAAACGCAAAAGAATTATTAAGCATGAAAGATATTGACGGGGCACTTGTGGGCGGAGCTTCGTTAAAACCTGATACATTTTTGGAAATTTATAAGGCGTATAAAAATTAATTAGTAAAATTCTCCTCCCGGAAATTTTTATATTTATTTAAATTTTAGCGGGGGGATTAATTTTTTTTTTGCATTTTTTAAAGGAGGTTGTTTAATTTGAAGCTGAAAAAATTTTTATTAAGATTTTCAAGTCTCGTTATTTTAATAATTTCGAGTTCGGTTTTATTTGCAGCTGAACCTGAAGACTTTTTAACAGCCAGACCGGATGACAGCATTTACACAGTTATGAAACTTGAGGATGCCGGCGAGTTTTTCAGGTGGCTTTTATCCGAAGAGAATTTAAAAATAATTAACAGCTTAAATAAATCAGCTGAAGAATATACCGGGCTTGCGAGCATTATCGTTAAAAATATGCCGTTGAAATCCGTTGCGCTGGTAGCCGGCGTAAACTCAAATAAAATTAATGCCCCGTTTTTTCAATGCGCATTAAATTTAAATGACAGCTCAAATAATATAATCCGCAAAATTTCAACAGGTGATGCCGGTGCTAAAGATATAGCCGCTTTAATTTTGGGGGCTGGAAATCCTTTAAGCGAGTTCGCCGAGACAATGTTAAAAGTAGAAAAGGAAGCCGGAGAAAAAAATATTTATAAGATTAACAACGCCGTATATTTAAGGACTGACGGAGAATTTATTTTAATATCGCTCGCAGTTGATGAGCTTAGAAATTCCGGTGTTAAATTTTTTGATACAGTTGAACGCAAGACGGCCGCAAAAAATTTTATAATTTCTCACGTTGACGGAAATGTTTTAAAGCAGATTGAAGAAAGCTCCCAAGAAGTTTTTAACATGTTTAATGAGCCTTTACATATTGAGACAGGTTGCGAAGTTCTGCCAAATAAATTTATAATGTCGACATTTCATAACACGTTACAAGCTCTCAAAAAGGAAATAGCAGGAAATTATAATTTAATTGAACCGGTTATCGGCGGAAATATTAATTTAAATCCTTCTGGGAATGGTTCGCCGTTATTAGCTTTAGGAGCAAAATTATTTATATCGAGAATAAAAGATTTCCCGGAGACTGAAACATTTTGGAAGAGATTAACCAGAAATTTTAAAAAGTTCGGAATAACTGAAGATGAAATTTTAAAATATATTGACGGAGCTTACTCGTTAAATATTAGCGGCACAGTTCCGTTTATGGGCTTTAAGATTCCCGGAATATATTTAAGTCATCAAGCAGAAGGCATCAACGAAATATTTAATAAATTGTCGAAGTCTGAAAATTTTTCAAGCGTTCAAAATAATTTATTGCAGCTTGATAGCTCGTTCAGTCCGATGCCTTTAGTAATAGGATTTAATCCGGAAAATGAAAATTTAACCGTAGCGATTTCGGAAGTTTCAGGATTTGGAGGCAAACCCGAAATTAAACCGGAGTTAAATAATTTGCTTGATAAAAAATCAATTTCAGCGTTATGGCTCGATTTTGACGGCTTAAAATCATGGCTCAACGATAACGGAATTATTGCGATGTTAGCACCGATGGCGATGATAGCCGGTAAAGCTGAAATAATTGAAATAGCTCAGGAAATTTTAAGCGCAGAATTTTCAGTCCCGTCCGTTTCGGTAAATGTAGAATCGCAAAATAAATTTAATGTTGAATTTAATTTAAAGGATATAAATCCGGAAAAAGGAATTTTAAACAAGGCGGCAAATTTATATAAAAAATACGCAAAATAAATAAAAATATTTAACAGGCTTTTAGAATTTTTGTGCAACGTAAACCTCTGGGCCTTTTTTATATTGCAGAGGTCGAGAGGTTTTTTTATTGCTTAAGGAGGGTTTTATTTTCAAAAATGAGCTTAAAATACATAAAAGATTATTTTAATTATAAAATTGATCCTGCGAATTTAAATTATAACGGCGCGTCAAGATTGTCAGATAATGCGATGTGGCTTTTGGAGCAGAGATATTTTGTGCCCAGATATGATCCATTTCAGAATAAAATACGAAAAGAAAATAATTTTGAAGAATTTGCCCGTCGTGTTGCAAGAACTATAACGAGCGCAGAAATTATATATAACGAGGATATAAGCTGGCTCAGGAATCTAGAAAAAAATATTACTGATGATATTTTGAACAGGAGATTTTTATTTAATTCGCCGTGTTTATTCAGTGCTGCGGCAGGTTTGACTGTAATTCCGGAATTTGGGGAAATAATTTAT
>CALCEM010000065.1 GCA_937900285.1 uncultured Fretibacterium sp.
CAAGAGTTTTTTCCCTTGTAACTTCGCCTTCTTTTAGCTCTCTTACAAGGTTCTCCAAAGTTTTCCTGCTTTCCGAAAGAAATTTCTGGGCTTCTTTATGTCCGCTTTTTTTCAGCTCCATTTCATGTTGCCGCAAACGCAGCTCATGCAAGTCGGTTTTGCGACGCAGTTGTTTAAGCTCGCTTTCTTTTCTTGCAAATTCTTTCTGCATTTCCGCCAGCTCCGCATGTTTTGCGGAAAGTCCTTTTATAAGGGAAGAAACATCGGCCTGTTCATTCGCTATGTATTTTTTTGCGGTTTTGCACGCTTCAATAACAGTTTCGCAAGCCTGTTCAGAGAGAGCCGCATAAATTCCGCCGGTGTGAAGCCAACGGACTCCCAATTTACCAAAAATATATTCAAAATCAAAATCTGCCGGTGTAGCTTGTGAAATTGCTGTATTAGCTCTGTCAGAACAACCGACCGCGCCGCGAATTCCGAAACCTCTTTCAGTAAAATTAATTCCGTTGCGACAAATTCTTCCGATTCCGTCAGTTTTTTTCCAGTAAATTAAATCTGTGCTGACTCCACCCTGTTCAATAAAATCCTTCATTAATTTTCCGACTTCGTTATCAGCAAAAGCGGTAATAACAGCGGTATTTAAACCGAAACATTTATGAAGCCCGCGAATTACGTTATATTCTCCGCCACCTTCCCAAGCTCTGAAGCTTCTGGCCGTTCTAATTCTTCCTTCGCCTGGATCGAGTCTTAACATTACTTCGCCTAAACTTGCAGCATCAAATTTGCATGATTCTTTTGACTTTAAATTTAATTCCATTATCCGCGAACCTCCTTAACGATTTCCGCAGCCTCTTTAACGAGCTTTAATAATTCGTCCCATTTGCCTTCATTGACGAGATCTTTTTTCACCATCCAGCTACCACCGCATGCAAGAATTTTTTTGAAGCCTAAATAATCGCGGACATTTTTTGCACTAATTCCGCCGGTTGGAATGAATTTTAAATCAACGTAAGGAGCGGCGACGGCTTTGATCATATTTAAACCTCCAGCAGGTTCGGCCGGGAAAAATTTAACGACTTTTAAACCTAATTCGAGAGCTTGTTCCATTTCGCTGGGAGTTTGAGTGCCGGGCGTAACTGGAATATTTTTATCGAGACAATGTTTTACTACTTTTGGATTTAAACCGGGGCTGACGATAAATTTTGCGCCTGCGGTTACGGCTCTGTCGACTTGTTCAGGTGTTAAAACTGTTCCAGCACCGACGAGCATATTCGGAAATTCTTTGGCCATAATTTTAATTGATTCTTCGGCTGCAGCTGTTCTGAACGTAACTTCAGCGCATGGGAGTCCGCCTTCACATAAAACTTTCGCCAATGGTTTAGCATCTTCGGGTTTATCGAGTACAACAACGGGAATAATTCCAATTTTCTCAAATTCATCGAACATCATAATTTTTAATTAGCCTCCCTTGAAATTTTAAAGCACAAAAATATTTTATAAGCATAATAAAAATTGCAATATGATATTTTAACGGAATTTAAATTTATTTTACGAAGCTTTTAATTTGTAAACTGTTGCTAAAATTTCCGCAACGGCCTTATATAAATCTTCCGGAATTTCTTCGCCTATTTCGACATTTTTATATAATGCCCAAGCTAATGGCTTATTCTCGATAATCGGAATTTTATTTTCGGCAGCAATGTCGCGTATTCTTTTGGCTGTATAATCCTGACCTTTTGCGATAACTTGAGGAGCTGCCATAATTCCGCGTTCGTATAAAATTGCTATTGCCAAATGTGTAGGGTTAGTGATGACGACATCAGCTTTTGGTACATCAGCCATCATTCTTTGTTTAGCCATTTCGCGCTGTTTTTGGCGTATTTTCTGTTTTACTTGCGGGTCGCCTTCCATTTGTTTATATTCTTCTTTAATTTCCTGTTTGCTCATTTTAATAGAGTTTTCAAAATCCCATTTCTGATAAAAATAATCGGCTACAGCTATAACGAGCAATAAAAATGCTAATCTCATGGCCAACGTCCAAAGCATTTCCCAAAATTCCAAGCTACCAATAATTAAAGGCATCTGCATAGTTTTAGATGAGAGCGGCAAATAATCTCTTATGCCATAATAAATTAATATTGCGAATAAACTTGCTTTTAAAAGTCCTTTTATTAATTCTACAATTGCACGCATTGAAATAATTTTTTTCATTCCTGTGAACGGGTTAAGCCTGTCGAATTTTGGTAAAAACGGCTCTCCAGTTATTACAAAACCGACTTGCGCAATAATAGTCCCGGTTGAAAACAGCACGACCAAACCGGCGAGAGGCAACCACGTGAAAAAATAATTTTTGACGGCCTCCCATGAAATTAAATAAAATCCCCCGTCCTGAAATAAAGCGCGGTCGCTCATGAAATTTATACAAGTCACGATCAAATTTTTTAAAATTCCGATCATGAAACTTCCGAGCATGGCCATACCAATTAAGCCGATAATTAAACCGACTGCGGCATTTAAATCTTTACTCATGCACACGCGACCTTCTTCGCGGACTTTTTCACGTTTTCGTGGTGTTGCTGGTTCTGTACGTTCTTCGGCAAAAAACTGTAAATCAAAAAAATTAAAAATAAAATTATTCATGAAAAGTATTATAATAAAGGCGCGTTTAAAAAAAAATTATTTTTACGTGATGTTTTAACGCTAACAAAAAACACTCCCCAAAAAATTAATTTGAGAAGTGCCGTAAATTTTTATTTATATATAAACTAACAAATAAATTTAATATCCTGACATGTATACAGCCTGATCAAGAGTTACACGACCCTCAGCAAGTCCGGCAAATCCCGGTATATGCTGATGCAATGAGCTGAAATATTCGACTAATCTCGCCTTTACAGTTTTTGGAGCACCTTCCATTTTAAAATCGCTGTCCAGTTTTATAACGGTGTTACAAAATACGCGATTTGTTTTTAAATCATACTCAAAAATATTATTTCCCGGCTTAATACGCTTAATAAAACGATCTAATTTTCTCGGCGCATCATTCGGAATATTTAACCTGTCCTCCGTAGAACCAACAACTACAACAGAACGAGGTTTAACGCTGATCATGACTATAACATTTTCGTTATTTTCGACATCTGGATTTTTGTCATATTTTGCTTCAAGCGGAATCTGATACACGATTTCATTTTCTTTATTTCCCGGTATTTTGTTGACTCTCCAGCCTTGAGCGTTCAAAAATTCCTCAACTAATTCCGAAAGCCATATTACATCGCCAATCTCAAAACCATATTCCTCACGTAATTCAGCAAGGCGATCAATATCTTGAGCGTAAGAAATTCCAGCCAACAAGCAAAATACTAAAACTGAACAAACAGCATTTTTAAAAAATTTTTTCAAGATCGACAGCTCCTTTTTTAAAAATAATCTCGCCTTGATTATAACATGTGAACTATTAATATTTTATGAAGAGCACTCCAAAAAAATTTTATAATCTCGAAATTATTTCGTTTAACATTTCCGAACCTGTAATTAATTTTGTGCCTTCGGAATTTACATAAATATCCGGCGTTCTCAAACCTGAATTTAAAACATTATCGACGGCATTTTCTATTTTATTTGCTTCGTCGTACATCTCGAAACTGTAACGCAACATCATAGCTCCCGCCAAAATCGTAGCGATCGGGTTTGCTTTATCTTGTCCGGCAATATCCGGGGCTGATCCGTGAATCGGTTCATATAAACCGCGATTGTTATCGCCTAAACTAGCGCTCGGAATCATTCCGATTGAGCCTGCGATCTGGCTTGCTTCATCCGATAAAATATCACCAAAAGTATTTTCGGTCACGATTACATCAAATTGCGAAGGGTCTTTTATTAATTGCATGGCCGCATTATCAACGTAAAGATGATTTAATTTTATTTCAGGGTATTCCTTAGAAACTTCGATCACTATATCGCGCCATAATCTGGAACTCGTTAAAATATTTGCTTTATCAACTGATGTTACAATTTTGCGCCTGGTCATTGCCATTTTAAAAGCTACGTGGGCAATACGTTTAATTTCATGTTCGGTATACTGCATTAAATCACTTGCTGCGCGTTCGCCGTTCAAATTAAATAATTTATGTTCGCCGAAATAAATACCGCCTGTTAACTCGCGTACAATAATAAAATCGATCCCTTTTTCTGCAATATCTTTCCTCAAAGGACAAGCCGAAGCGAGAGGCTTAAAAATTTTTGCCGGCCTGATATTTGCGAATGCTTCGAGACCTTTACGAACTCCCAATAATCCGCGTTCAGGACGAATTTCAGGGGGAACATTATCCCATTTAGGGCCGCCGACTGCTCCCAATAAAGTAGCATCAGAATCCTGACAAATTTTTAAACTTTCAGCGGGTAAAGGCTCGCCAAATTTATCAATAGCATTTCCGCCCATAGCAACGGATTTAAAATTAAATTTTCCCGGCGCGACTTTCTCAATAACTTTTAATGCAGCGTTAATTACTTCTGGGCCTATTCCGTCACCTGGAATTACTGCGACATTTTTTTTACTCATGATTTTTAAAATTTATGCTCCTTTGCAAGTTAAATAATTTTAATGACATTAATAATAATATTTAATCGCTAAAATTAAAACGTTTTAATAATTCTTCGCCTGTTAATTCTCCGTTGTAATTTCCGGTTGTATTTAATTTTGATTTTAAATAATTTTCGTTCTCGTTATCATTTTTAATTCTGTACCACGGCAAATGCCTGACTTGATACGGGTAGCCTGTGCGGATTCCTGTAAAAGGTCTCGGATAAATTTTAGGAGTATCTAGCGTAAAAGTTGTATCGATTGGAGCATAATAAATTTTATAATTTTCGGTGAAATGTTTTAAAGTTTTTTGCCAGAAACCGCTTTCAAATTTTATTACGACATCTTTCAAATTATATTCATCCGGAATGTCATCAATTTTTAACGAGAAACCGACTTTACAGACTTTGGGATATTCGAGCATGATTTTTAAAAATTGTTCAACGAAATCAGCCGGCAAATTTTCAACTGGAGCGAGATCGGGGTCGGACAAAATATAAAATTTAAATAACCGAGTAAATAAAAATTTTTTGGATATATAAAAAACGTTATGTCCGTAATTTTTATTCATGTAAATAATTTTACAACCGCAATTTTTATAATATTCGAGCAGTGGCGGATAATCTGATTTATTGTCAATTATATTAATATTTTTATAGCCGTATTTTTTGAGCCAACCGACCATTTGTTTTAAATAGCTTAATCGATTGAACGAAATTATATAAATCGGGAAGTTTTTAAAATTTTTATGTTTCAGCAAATATCTAATATGAGCTTTTTTGAACAGTACGAGAAAAATATTTTTTATGATGCCTGATATACAAGATTTTAATTTTAATAGGCTACATAATTGGCTCTTGGCTCTTGGCTCTTGGCTCTTGGCTCTTGGCTCTTGGCTCTTGGCTCTTGGCAATGATACACAGAATTATTCAAATTTGTCAACATCCTTTCATGTCAAATTAATTTAATAAATAAATAAAAGTGCCCTCCCCAAAAATAAAAAATAAACAAAAGGAAAGCACTTAAATTTTTATATTTATATTATGCTCCAGATTTTTTTAACGAAGCAATTAACCCACCGTCAGAAATCATTTTTTTTATAAATTCTGGAAATGGTTCAGCCTGATAAATTTTCCCGGTAGTTATGTCATTTATTACGCCGGTATCAAAATTAATTTTTACTTCGTCATTATCGTTAATGCCTTCTGCTGCTTCCGGACATTCCAAAATTGCGAGGCCGATATTAATTGCATTTCTGTAAAAAATTCGCGCGAAACTTTTAGCAATAACGCAAGAAATTCCGGACGCTTTAATTGCAATGGGAGCATGTTCACGACTCGAACCGCAACCAAAATTTAAACCGGCTACAATAATATCTCCGGGTTTAGTTTTAACGTGAAAATTTTTGTCAATATCTTCCATGCAGTGCGAGGCTAATTCTTTTTCGTCCTGGCTGGCTAAATATCTAGCAGGAATTATTACATCAGTATCAACGTGATCTCCGTATTTATGTGCGTACATTTTTTTAATTACCCCTTTATATATTGAATAATAGCGACAACAGATGTTACAGCGATTGCAAACCATGCTATATCCCAATATCTTTGATGTTGAAGCGAATCAATGCGCAACGATAATGTTTCAATTTTTCCGTCAAGCTTTGTGGCGATCGCTTCATGTTTGGCTAAATTTTTTTCCATTATTGCTTCAATGCGATCCATACGAGCATCAAAAATATCTTTTCTTACAAATTCTTCTCCGTCCATCTCATCTCACCTCACCAAAAATTTTATTTTTATTTAAATAATTTCTTCAGGATGTGCGATCCTCCCTAAAATTCCAGATGCCGCCGCTACATATGGCGAAGCTAAATATATTTCACTGTCAACATGTCCCATTCTCCCCACAAAATTCCTGTTCGTCGTCGAAACACAACGCTCACCAGATGCTAAAACTCCCATATGTCCACCTAAACACGGCCCGCATGTCGGAGTCGAAATTATACAGCCGGCATCCAAAAATATTTCTGTTAAACCCAATTTTATACACTCGCGGTATACGTTTTGAGTCGCCGGGATTATTATGCCTCTTACTCCCTCAGCTAAATGATGACCCTTTAAAATTTCCGCTGCTGCCTTCATGTCTTCAATTCTGCCGTTTGTACATGAACCAATTACAATTTGATCGATCTTTATATTTTTTCCGTCCGAAACATCGTGCGCATTCTCCGGAAGATGAGGCCATGAAACAGTACAATTTAATTCATCAAGATTAATATTTACTTCGCTCTCATATTCGGCATTATCGTCAGCAAAATATTCATGCCATTCACGATTTACACGACCATTCAAATATTCCCGCGTTATATCATCAACTGGAAATATTCCATTTTTAGCACCCGCTTCAATCGCCATATTTGAAATTGTCAACCTGTCGGCAATGCTCAAATTTTTAAGACCATCCCCAAAAAATTCAAGCGATTTATATAACGCTCCGTCTACTCCTATTTTGCCAATTAAATATAAAATTAAATCTTTACCCGTTACAAATTTCTTTTTATTGCCTGTTACATTAACTCGAATTGCTCCGGGAACTTTAAACCAAGTATATCCCACCGACATGGCCGCCCCTAAATCAGTCGAACCCACTCCAGTAGAAAACGCGTTTAAAGCTCCGTAAGTACATGTATGCGAATCAGCTCCGATAATTGCCTCGCCCGGTGCTATTAAACCCTGCTCAGGTAATAAAGCATGTTCGATCCCCATCGTCCCAACATCATAAAAATTTTTTAAATCGAATTTCCGCGCAAATAATCTGCATTGCTTGCACTGAGTAGCTGATTTAATATCCTTGTTCGGCGTAAAATGATCCATCACTAAAACTACTTTTGAAGCATCATAAACCTTTTTAAATCCTGCCGACTCAAATTCATTAATAGCAACTGGAGCCGTTATATCATTTCCGAGAACTAAATCCAAATTTGCCTGAATTAATTGCCCCGCGTGAACTTCTTTTAATCCTGCATGTTTCGCGAGAATTTTTTGTGTCATCGTCATTCCCATTTGAAATTTATCCCCCTCGTTAAAGTTGTTTTAAAATTTAAAATTTTTCGGATTATTCTATAATATTTTTACAAAATTTTACGCACAAAAATACCCCCGCTCATTAAACGGAGGCATGTATTCATTTATTTACGTTCATAAATTCGATTTCAAATTATTTTATTAATTTTCGTTATCGGCTTTGCATCTCACATTATAATTAAACGTGTTTTGATCATAAGCTTCACCAGTGGCCACAACTGAAATTATATGATTTCCTCTGTTCATATTTTCGGCTTCAGTGTCAGGACGATAAGCATATTTATAATCCGGTTTATCAACAAGTGAAAGTTTTACGCTGAAAGAATATTTTCCATCAGAAACTTTTTTAACTTCGGCATTAAACGGAGTAACTACAGGGGCTTTATTATCAGGTTTAACGATTCCGCGATCTAAAAACGCATTTACTGAACCTTTACCATCAGCAAAAATTTTGTCTGCTGTTTCAATAATTCCCGTAAGCGTTACAAATTCTGATTTATTGAAATCGTCGGGCATTTTAAGTTTCGTGCCTTCTGTTAAATTATGTTCTCTGCCGCCCTCTAATAATTTTACGTCGCTTATAGTAATCGGAGTTGTGTTATAAGTTTCAAGCTTTGCCGGATCATCTTCGAGGCTGATTTTTACATTTTCAAGCTCAAAATTTTTAACGTTCGATAAAACTATCGCGTTTTTAACTCCGTACACTGTGACATCTTTTACTTTTATGTTTGTCATCGGAGCGCGTTCGTAAGCTTTCCATAAAATTGCGTTTTTGGCTTTCACTGGATCATCTGGTTTGCCGGCCGTAATATTTGACATGTAAACGCCTTTTAATTGCGGAGTATATGGCCCTAAATCTCCTTCTTTGTCCTGAGCAGAACCTAAAGTATATTGAGTTTCACCGTACATTAAAGCATTTGAACATTTTGCAACGGTGTTATCTTTAAAATAAATATTTTCGATTAAACCGCCTCTGTATGAATTTGTTTTAAATCTTAAAACCTGCTGTAAATTCAAACTGTCAAAATGATTATTGTGCGCAAAAACGTTTGAAACTCCGCCGGTGCATTCTGAACCGCAAGTGACTCCGCCATGACCGTCAGCAAATACGCAGTTACGAATTATAATATTTCCGCATGATTCCCCGCCAACTTTTCCGCGTGCGTAACCGTCTCTATTTTTGCCGGATTTGACTGCTATACAATCATCGCCAGTGCTGAAATTACAATCTTCAATTAATACATAATGCGTTGATTCCGGGTTTACTCCGTCATTATTTGCGCCGTGTGAATCGATCTTAAGATCACGGACTATAACATTACGGCATCTCAACGGGTGAACTTCCCACATTGGAGAATTTATAATTCTGATTCCCTCAATTAAAACATTTTCGCAGGCATAAGGCTCAAGCGTGCAGGGTCTCAAAAGCGATCTGATCGGCTTAACATCTTTAGGAGTGTCAATATAATTTACTTTTTCAATATTATCCCAATCAACGTACATCGTTGGAATTTTTTCGGGTAATGCCGTAACTCCATCGTTTAACATACGTTTTTCAATTGCTACAGCTTTGTCGCTCCATTCTTTTACTAAAATATCAACGACAGCCGCCTGATTTTCAAAACCATTGCTGCCCCTCTTCCAGCCGAGCCAGTTATATGCATCTGCTTGAGGATTTAATGTCCCTTTACCAGTTATAGCAATATTTTTCGCGTGAAATGCTCTGACAGGTGAAGCATAATTAAATGTGTCATTACCCTCAAAACTCGTGAGCACCATCGGATAATATTTATTATTGATGTTTCTCACAAATCTTAACTCAACACCTTCAGCCAAAAATAAATTTACGTTGCTCTTGATTTCGATTGAACCAGTATAATAAATCGTCGGTTTTTCAAGAGTTGCTCCGGCTTTTGCAGGTATTATAACTTTTCCGCCACCGGCTTTACTAGCATCATCAATCGCCGTCTGAATAGCTTTCGTATAATCCTTTACTTTATGAGTCTTTTTTAAATGTCCCTCTTTGCCATCGCTCACAAAATATTCTTCTTCCATGTCGGAAACTAACGCCGAATATTTCGCATCAGTAACATTAAAATTAACATCCGGAAATTTGGGGGTGTTCGCCTTAATTCTCAACTCGATCGAATTATAAATTTCCTCGTTCCAATAGTCATCAGCAAAAACAGGAAGCACAAAAATCATAATACACGCTAAAGCCAATAATAATTTTTTCAACTTGAAATCCTCCTGAATAAAAATTTTTAAATATGCTAAATTAAATTTGTTTTTATCCAATGAGAATTTTACGGAAATAAAAATAAAAATAAAAATAAAAAAGGCCATGACATTTTTTTATGCCGCAGCCTTCCTCAAAAATATTATTTAATTTATTTGCCTTCCTCAAATAATTTATTTATTCCGCTGATATATGCCTGTAACGAAGCCTCAATTATATCCGTCGAAATTCCTGAACCCGTATACATTTCGCCATCACTGGAAATTTTTACGACCGCTTCCCCAATCGAGTCCTCGCCATCTGTTACAGCCCTCACGCTGAAATCTTCAAGACGCGCATTAACTCCGAGCATGTGATTTATTGCCTTAAAAGCAGAATCCAAAGGCCCAGCACCGATCGCTATATCCTCTAAAATATCCTCGTCACGTTTAATTTTCACATATGAAATTTTTGGAACTCCGCTCCCGGAATTTACTGCATGACTAACGAGCTGACAAACAGGTCCGACATTATCCGGCGCATTTTCCTGAACAACTTTTGAATTATGCAACGTTAAAGCCTCAAGGTCTGAGCTTGTAATTGTCTTTTTCTGGTCAGCTAACTTTTTGAAACGCGTAAAAATATCCTCAAGCTCCTCATCGTTAATTTCATAGCCCATCGCCTCAAGCCTTTCACGCAATGCATGTTTGCCGGAATGTTTTCCCAAAACTAAAGCGCGGTGAGGCACACCAATTTCATCAGGGTTCATAATTTCATAAGTCTGAACATTCGTAATTACTCCGTGTTGATGTATCCCGGCCTCATGTGCAAAAGCATTCGCCCCCACGATCGGTTTAGTCGGTGAAATCGGAACGCCGATTATATTGCTTAATAATTTGCTTGATTTATAAATTTGTCTGGTCTCAATTTTTGTGTCGGCATCGTAAAAATCTTTTCTCGTCCTCAACGCCATCACAATTTCTTCAAGGCTCGCATTTCCTGCGCGTTCTCCTATTCCGTTTATTGTGCATTCAACTTGAGTCGCTCCAGCTTTCACACAAGCTAAAGAATTAGCAACACCCATGCCGAGATCATTATGACAATGTACGGAAATATCTACGCCCTCGATTCCTTCAACATGTTCGCGCAAATATGAAATTAATTCTCCCATCTCTTGAGGCGTTGAATATCCTACGGTATCAGGCACATTTATAGTTGTCGCTCCTGCTGCTATTGCGTTGGTGAATGCTTGAGCCAAAAAAGCACGATCAGAACGCGAAGCATCTTCAGCTGAAAATTCTATGTCTGCGCATTTTGATTTTGCATAAGCAGTCATCTCCGTAATTGTTTCCAAAACTTGTTCGCGCGTCATTCGTAATTTATATTTCATGTGTACATCACTGGTCGCTATAAATAAATGTATTCTCGGCTTCTTCGCTGATTTAACTGCCTCCCACGCTGAATCTATATCCATTTTATTAGCACGCGCCAAACTCGCAACAACACAATTTGTAACAGAATTTGCAATGGCCTGAACGCTCTTAAAATCCATCGGCGAAGCGATCGCAAATCCTGCCTCTATAATATCAACTCCCAATTTATCAAGCTGACGAGCTAAAATTATTTTCTCGCTTAAATTCATGCTGCATCCTGGAGATTGTTCACCATCGCGTAAAGTTGTATCAAAAATTTTTACTTGCCTCATTTAAATTATTTTCCTCCTTTGAAATTTCTGCATAAAAAAACGGAATCCCGATCTTAAATTATTACAGGACTCCGAAATTTAATTTTTAAGTTATCGCTATTTCACACCAAAAAACTTAACTTCCGAAAATCCTGAAAGTTAATTCTAGTGCTAGCAAATTTTTAAAATTATTAATATTCATTATATTCATCATGGCCGAAATTTTACACGTTAAATTTTTTCATGTCAAAAATTAATTTGCAGGATAAAATATTTCAACATTATTAATTTTCAAAATTATCCCGTCCGATCTAATACGCAAAATCCTTCCGCCTGAAACCTTTTCACCGGGTTTAACAATTAAGCCCTTTGTATTTTCAGTGTCAATCATCGCACGCTGATATTTTCCGGCTAACATTATCGCACGTATTCTTATTTCTGGAGGAGTCACGCTGATATTTTCGGGGGTAATATATTCATAATCGTTAAATAATTTTTGATTCATCGCGTAAATTTCATTTGCTAAATTATTGCCGGCCTCACGAATCATATTTAATTTTTTTACGCGCGTTAATATTTTCGTAACATCCCCCGCCCGTTCAAGCTTCGATTTTAATTTAATATTATTATTATGGGACGGAGCTTCAAAATCATTATTATTTATCTCAATTAAAATACTCCCAGCGTACATTATTCCCATTAATAACCCAAAATATATTATTACTTTATAAATTTTCAAATGTTATATTCACGTCCACTAAATCAGCCGGAGAAATTTCATTTTTACGAATCCTCAAATTATTTATTTTGACCGCATAAGGCATATTCCTCAAATTCGCAAGCATGTTTATAAACGCATAATAATTCCCGCTGATTTTAAACGTCATTATTAAATTTTCCTGACCAGACGAAATTATATTTAAATTATTATTCTGCATGACATTCTGAACATATGAAAAAATTTCAACATGGCCGGGATTTTCCTGAAATTTATCAGCCGAAATTAAATTTTTTAGCTGCGCATTCTGTTCAATCAGCGAATTTATTGAAGCCTGAACGCTCGAACGCTCTAAATTTAAATTTTTATACTCAGCTCGAACTTCGCGTAAATTGCTAATTGCGTAAAATATTCCAGAACAAATTAAAATTACAGCGCTGAATAAAATTATTAAAATTAAATTTGACTTCTGCATTTTATTTTTATTCCAACGAGAGCCGTAACAGATTTTACAGGAGTCATCATGTATGAACCTGTAACACTTAAACCGATCATTTTTGTAGCGTTCAAAATTTCTATAATGTCCTTGTTATATTTTAAATTTAAATCGCCATAACCCGGACTGAATCTTGATGTTAAATACTGATCTTGATTTAATTCCGGTAAAATTTTTTTCCGCGTCATATCGTTGCAAATTTCATCAACCAAAACCGAAGCGCAGGCATCTAACGCAATCCCGTCAAGCATATTATTTTTTTGAGATAAAATTATTTGCCGGTCAATTTCTGCACCTAATGTTATGGCCAATAAAATACATTCCTCCGATTTCTGCATTAATCTTAAAATATCGCCACTTATAAATTCTGTATTTGCAATTTTAATCCCGTTATTTAATTTTTCCAGTCCGAATTTTGACCAAATAAATTTTGGATTTAAGAAGCCCTCAATTTTTTTAAAAGTTTCAGCGGCAATATTAAATAATTCTTGATCATGCTTATCAGGAGGAACTCTCATATAACGCAAGGCATTTGTAATTAATTTATTGTTTATCTCCATGCCGTTTAGCGTACAGAACTCCGCGTATATTATTATCGATTCTCCTGACTGTTTCGGCCTGATTCATCGTGTAAATGTGAATGCCTTCAACTCCGCGGGCCATTAAATCGATAATTTGTTCAGTAGCATAAGCGATCCCGGCATCTTTAATTGCGGCGGAATTTTTTGCATAAGCTATAACGAACCTTTTAACGCGTTCCGGGACAGAAGCTCCGCACATTTCGATTACTTTATTAATTTGACTTGCGGCGGTTATGGGCATTATGCCGGCGATGATTGGGACGGTAATTCCGAACGCGCGAGCTTTTTCACGCCAAGCCCAAAATATTTCATTATCGTAAAATAATTGTGATATGAGTGCTTTAATTCCGAGACTGGCTTTATATTTCAAGTGTTTTAAATCTTCGTCGATGTTTGGGGCTTCGGGATGTTTTTCGGGATAACATGCAGCGTAAATATTGAAGTCGTCATATTGAGATTTTATGAACTCGATCAATTCAGAAGCGTGATGAAATTCCCCTAAATCGTTCTCGTCTTTTAAATCTCCTCTTAAAGCTAAAATATCTTTCACGTCATTTTCTTTTAACCGGTCGAGAATTTTTTTAATATTATCGCGAGTGCTTCCGACGCAAGTTAAATGAGCAACTCCGCATAAATTATATTTTTTCTTGATGCCTGATGAAATTTCTACGGTATTATCCTGACTTGAACCTCCTGCGCCATAAGTGACGCTAATTAAATCAGGATGCAAACTAACGAGACCGTCAAGCACGGAATAAGTTCCTTCAGTGCTCATATTACCTTTAGGCGGAAAAATTTCAAAAGTATATGAAAAATTCATAATAGTTTTAACCCGTCCTCACGTAAAAATTTTATTGAGCCTGTATATTATCAAATTTATTATTGTTTTGTTCAGTTGAAATTTACGAATTTGCGAATGATATTTATGTAATAATTCTAAGTAAAAATTAAAATATTCAAATCTGGAGGCAGAAAATTTAATGAGCTTTAAAATTTTAATGAATTTATATCATTTTTTTACAGCAGTGTTTTTTAATTTCGGCGGCCTTAAACTTTTAAAGAGAAAATATAAAAATACAATTTCGGAACGCATGGGATTTATTGAGGATGTGCCGCAAAATTCAATTTGGGTTCACGCCGTTTCAGTTGGTGAAGTTCAGTCGGCCAGCTCGTTAATTAGGGTTATAAAGGATTACAATAAAAATATTCCCTGCATAATTTCGACCGTGACATTAACGGGACATGATACAGCAGAAAAATTATTAAATGGTGTAGTCGATAAAATTATTTATTCGGTTTGGGATTATTCAAAATTTGTAACGCGAGCACTGAATAATATTAACCCGAAAATTTATATAACAATGGAAACGGAATTATGGCCGGAAATTTTAACGCAGCTAAAAGCACGAAATATCCCGATGTATTTAGCAAATGGCAGAATTTCCGAAAAAAGTTTTAAGCGTTATAAAAAAATGTCTGGTTTCTGGAAAAAAATTTTATCCTGCTTTAATAAATTAATGGTGCGCTTTGAAGAGGATAAAAATAAATTTACTGCTCTCGGCGTTCCAGATGAAAAAATTATTTTAACTGGTGATTGCAAAGTTGACGCGCTGTTAAACCGTCGTAATGAAACAACTGGCGAAGAATGGAATTTTTTAAAGGAGAATGACACAAAATTATTTGTTGCCGGCAGTACTCATCAAGGTGAAGACGATGTAATAATTTCGGCGTTCAGAATTTTGAGGCGGAAATTTCCAAACACAAAATTAATAATAGTTCCAAGACATCCCGAACGTGCTTTAATGAGTATTGCGAGTGTTTTGCCATATTCTGAATTAAATGCTGAATTATTTTCAAAGTTGCAGGCTGATGAAAATAAAAATAAAAATAAAAATTTCGATGTAATCATAATTGATAAAATCGGCTTATTATTTAGTTTATATGCAGCAGCTGACGGGGTATTTGTCGGGGGGAGTTTGGTGAACAAAGGCGGGCAGAATCCATTTGAACCGGTGTTATTTGGCAAAAAGGCGATACACGGGCCATTTATGACGGATTTCCCTGACACTGAACGAATGAACCAGCTCGGCGCAGCTTTATGCGTAAATAATGATTTAGAACTCGCAAGAGCTTGGGAGGATTGTTTAAATTTAGATTCTCGCGAAACAGCAAAAAATAACTGCGAAAAATATTTTAATACTTTGGGCGGAGCTGCAAAAAAAACTTGGGATGAAATTTTAAACGATAACGAAAATTTATAATGACTATAAAAAAATACCGGCTCTGGAAAAATTCGGAACCGGCATTTAAATTTTTTTATTTTGCTTTAGTTTTTTCCTATTGAGTGAATTAATTTTATATCTTGATCTTCCGGTAATTCCAAAAATTTTTTAAGCTCATCACGTTCAAACGATCCGCGCACTACAGCGTTCCAACCTTGAGAGGCCGCGTATAAATATGCGTTCTGCATGAGTGCTCCTATATGTGCATATCCCCATTGAGCTATTAAATTTTCCGGAGCATTTTTAATTTTCCATAGTGAAGCATCTTGAACATAAGCTAAATTTACGGAAGCGCTTTTTACAAATTCCTGTATACCAGTTTTAGCGCGGTGATCGCCGGATTTTAATAATATTAACGAGTGGTCTAAAGCATTGTATTTATAAACGCCTTTTGAATCGAATACAAATACAAAAACATCCTGAATCCCCATTGTAACCGGATAAACTCTCAAATTGTTATCAGGTCTGTTTACGCCTGCTGTCGCCCACAATAAATTAGATAATTCCTGAGAAGTTAAAATCTCACCTGAAAATTCACGCGTTGATCTTCTGAGCTGTAATGCTTCCGTTAAGCTCATTCCGCCGGTAATTTCTGGTTTGGGCAGTTTAATAACTTCTTCGGCAAGTAAATTATTTGCAACAATAAAAATTAATATGAATGCTAAAAAAAATTTTTTCACAGTGTATCCACTCCTTTTTTCAAGCTTAAAAATAATGAGCAAGTTTAAAAATAATGAGACTGGGGAGAATTTTAGCACATATAAATTAAAAGCCGATAATAAAAAATTATTATGTTAAAATTCACGCGCTTTATTATTTATTATTTATTATTTATTTTTCAGAGAAGGCGTAAAAATTTTTCATGACGATACTACTTGAAACAGCTTTTGCATTATTTGCCGGTTTAATGATGACCCGCGTTTTTAAATATTCAGGTTTTGAATTTCCAGATGTAACAGCTTTTTTAATTGCCGGTGTATTAGTTGGGCCGTATGTTCTTGGTAAATTTCATATAGGTTTCAGAACTCCTGATGAATTAGCGCAGGTAAATATTTTATCTAATTTAGCACTGGGCTTTATAGCGTTTGACATCGGCAGCGAATTTAGAATGACACAATTAAAAAAAATGGGAAAAGTTGCGACTTTTATAGGAATTTTTCAAGCTGTTATAACTACGATTTTGGTCGATATAATTTTATTGAGTTTAAATTTAGTTCCTGTTCCAGTTGCTATAACTTTAGGCGCAATTGCTTCGGCGACTGCTCCGGCTGCCACGTTAATGGTAGTCCGGCAATTTAAAGCAAAAGGCCCGGTAACAGAATTATTATTACCGATAGTTGCGCTTGATGATGCTGCAGGTTTAGTAATTTTTGCGGTTTCAATCGGAACAGCTCAAGCATTAATGGGCGGCTCAATAAATTTAATTTCGATCGGGATAAATCCATTAATTGAAATAATAAGCTCGTTAATTTTAGGCGGCTTAATGGGAATAATATTAACTTACCTTGAAAAATTATTTTTCTCGAACACGAACAGACTTTCAATGACAATAGCATTCGTAATGATGACAATTTCACTTTCTTCGATACATTTTTATATCGGTAAAATTTTAATTAGTTTTTCATCGTTATTAGTTTGCATGATGCTGGGTACTGCTTTTTGTAATTTGAGCGAATATTCAGAGGACATTATGAAACGTTCTGAAAGATGGTCAGCACCATTATACGCGGTATTTTTTGTATTATCGGGCGCGCGACTGGAACTCGGAGTATTTAAATATAATGCCGTAATAATAACGGGAATAGCTTATATTTTGAGCAGATGTGTCGGGAAATATTTCGGAGCTTTATGGAGCAGCACGGCCATGAAATGTAATTCAGACGTAAAAAAATATTTGGGCATCACGTTATTCCCTCAAGCCGGAGTCGCTCTCGGAATGGTAGTCAGTGCGCAGAGTTTAGGCGAGGAATACGGCGGAATCATTCGGAATATAATTTTATTCAGCGTTTTAATTTATGAATTATTCGGCCCCATGTTAACGCGTTGGGCATTAACCAAAGCCGGAGAAATTGAACCAGCTAAACCGGAACATAAAAACCGTTTGAGATTTAAGTAAATTTTATTTTGCGCATGTATTTTTATTTATGTATCATACTGAAAAAATTTTAAAGAGGTGTAATTTTATCTTGAGTTTACATACAAAATCTTTAATTTTTGTTGCAGTTTTTTTATTTTTGTTCGAGTTAAATATTAATTTTGCGTTTGCATCTGATTCAGTTGCGCCGAAGGAAAGTATAAACGCTTCAGAATTATCAAACGAGTGGGACAAAGTTTTTCCGGAAAATTCTGAAGTTTCACATCATAAAATTACGTTTCATAATCGATTTGGTTTAACACTGGTTGGAGATTTGTACGAGCCTAAAAATAAAAATTCAAGTGAAAAATTTTCCGCTATAGCAGTCGCCGGACCTTATGGAGCAGTAAAAGAACAAGTTTCAGGATTATACGCTCAAGAGATGGCTGCGCGGGGATTTTTGACGCTGGCTTTTGATCCTGCTTATACTGGTGAGAGTGCAGGCGAACCGAGAAATATGACTGATCCCAGCGTTAACACTGAAGATTTTTCTGCGGCTGTTGATTATCTTTCAAATCTTGATAACGTTGACCCCGAACGTGTTGGAATAATCGGAATATGTGGCTGGGGCGGATTTGGTTTGAGTGCAGCAGCAGCCGATCCGAGAATTAAGGCGGCCGTAATTTCTACAATGTACGATATGAGCAGAAACATGGCGAACGGATATTTTGACAACGGCAGGGACCCGGCAGAAATTAGAAAAGAACGCATCGAAGCACGTAAAAAAATATCTGCACAGCGCACAGAAGATTATAAAAACGGATCGTATAAAATGGCTGGAGGAGTTCCAGAAAAAATTACTGATGAGATGCCTCAATTTGTGAAAGATTACAACAGCTTCTACCAGAATAAGCGCGGTTATCATCCGAGATCGTTTGGGTCAACTACAGGAAGGATTTTAATCTCTTCATTAAGTTTTATGAACATGCCGATTTTAAATTACATTGATGAAATTGAAAGCCCAGTATTAATTATTCACGGTGAAAAAGCTCACTCAAGATATTACAGCGAGGATGCTTTTAAAAAATTGACTGGCGATAACAAAGAATTATATATAATTCCTGGAGCTTCCCACGTTGATTTATATTACAGGATGGACGTAATTCCGTTTGACAAGATCGAAAAATTTTTTAAGGACAATTTGAAATAATAAAGATCCAAATAAATATTTAATTAAATAATTATCCCGACAGTTTAAATAAAAATCTGCCGGGTTTTTTTGTTTATTATGTTAAAATCGTAGAAATTTTTTGAGGAGATTAAAAATTAATGACGAAGCAGGAAATTTTAACGAAGTTGAGCGAGCTTGTTACAGAACCTACATGTTGTAGTGAATTAAGAGAAGTTGCGGACAATTACATAAAATCCCAAACAAAAGAGAATAAAAAAATTTTAATCGAAGAATTAAGGGAAGATATTGTGCCGATTGATGGTTTTATAGAATTTTTAAGCTCCCAAGACGGAAGGGACTTTTTAGGCGAAGAGCGTGCGCGGGATACGTTAGGGCTTGCGAAAAAATTTAAGGCTGCAGGTAATAAAATTTGTTTTTGCCCGGCCTGTCAGACTGCAAATTTAATTTATAACAACAGGTCATTATTATAAGTTGTAAAAAATTTTATAGTACAGCAAGGAAGCACTTTAAAAATAAAAAGAGGATCAGAATTATAAAAAAATTTTTCCTGACCCTCTTAAATTTTTGTTTATCTGCGCTCAAGAATTGCGTTAACTGTATCAGCTTTCATGTTTAATAATACATAAAAATATCTGTACGGTCTCCACGTGTTATCATTGCTTTTAAAGTCTGTAACTTCCTGTTTTTTTGCACCGAATAACGGAATTTTGAAACCTTTAACTTTGAAGCCTCCGAAACCTCCAGTTTGTTCGATCATGCGTAAAGTTTCTGTTTTTGCTTTGAACTCGATGTAATAATTTTTATATTCCGGTTCAAGTTTGATTATAGCTGAGTCGGCAAAATCAAATTCTGCTAATTCATTGCCGTTTTCATCCAGCACTCTCGTAAATATTTGCGGAATTTTTGCGATCTCTTCACCCAAATTAATTACTACATTTTGAGTTTTGCTTATAACTTTTATTGGCGAGTTCATATTTGCGAGGCCGTGTTTTTTGGTTGGAATTTGAGAATTTTCGACACCTTCATCGGCCCAAGAGAATTTTAAATCTTTACCAAAAGCTATTTCGCGGTAATTAACTTCGGTTTCTGTGACAGCTGTTGATTTTTTGGATTTTTTCGTTTTTGTTTTTATAACGTCTGGTCTCTCAACAATAACGATATTAGAATTACCGCCCGTGACTTCTTTTACATTGTAGAGCGTTAAAATTCTAATATTTTGCGGATTTTTTGCTGCGTAAGAAATTCCATCAAGTGTCGCAAAAAACAAAAGTACCGTGCTCATCAAAGCACAAATTATTTTTCTCACATTCATGATATAAATTCTCACTCCTAAAAAATAAAAAATTTTAGTTAAAACTGGGCTTGTATTATATTAACACAATCCCCCTAGAATTGAATTATTCCGGCAAATCTAGAGAGATTTTTTTTTTAATTTACGCTGACAGTGATAATAAATTTCTGTAAATCGGATACGGCCAAATATCTGCCGCGACTGTTAATTCTGCTGCATCGCACTTAGCTCTAATAACGTCCATCAACGGGATAATATTATTAATTAAAAAGTCCGAACGCTCGCGAGCATTTAAATTATTTAATTTTGCTTTGAGATTATATAAATTATTTGCGTCTGTTATTAATGAATTTTTTGCGCCTCCGAGTCCGTTTATATAACCTTTCCATGGAGTTGTATCGCCAAAATCATAATTATCAAATGCTCTCATTGAATTATTTTCAAGAATTAGCTGGCGCGACAATGCCGGTAAAACTCCTTCCCAAAGCATGTCATACAACACAGCTGCTTCAACTTCGAGACCTGTAGCAAATGCGTTCATTCTTATATCATGTAAATTTTCGAGTTCATGAGATTTATAAACGCCTAAATTTTCGAGCATCTGTTTATTTTCCGGCTTCAACAGTAAATCAATTTTTTCCGGCACAGTTTCAGCTTCGATCAAACCTCTTTTACGGGCTTCTTCCTGCCATTCAGGGCTATAAGCATCACCCTCAAATAAAATATTACTGCCCATTTTAACGGCCTCTTTAACTGCTTCGATGCCTGCATCAATTGGATCAATTCCTGAAGCTGATTTATTTTCTATCATTCTGGTAAGTTCTTCAACTCCCCAAGCCCAAAGAGATGCAAACATCGTAACGGGCAGAGCGATAGACTGTGAAGCACCTGGCGCACGAAATTCAAATTTATCACCGGTAAAAGCTACTGGCGAAGTTCTGTTACGGTCGCTGGCAAATTGAATTATTGACGGAATTTTATTTAAACCTGTATCCATCATATTTTTATCTGGAAGCGAAACGTCTGAATTATCGAGCCTATGTAATAAATCAGTCAAGGCCGACCCCAAATAAACGCTAATAATTGACGGCGGAGCTTCATGGCCTCCCAACCTGAATAAATTCCCGTAAGTTGCTACGGATGCCTGTAACAAGCTGTGAAATTTCGACACGCCCAAAATTACCGCAGATAAAAATAATAAAAATACTACGTTGCGCCGGCTGCTGTTTGAAGGTTTTAATAAATTTCTTCCTTCGCTGTCAACGAGTGAAATATTTGTGTGTTTGCCGCTTCCGTTCATGCCGTAAAATGGTTTTTCATGAAATAATAATCTTAATTCGTGTTGTCGTGCTAATTTTCTCATGACTTCCATTAAAATTTGATTTTGATCGCAGGCTGTATTAGCTTCGGAATATAAATGAGCAAATTCAAATTGGCATCTTGCGACTTCGTTATGACGCGCCAAAACTGAAACGCCTAAACGTGATAAATCTCTCTCAACATCTTCCATGTAGCTTAAAACTCTGGTTGGAATTGCGCCAAAATAATGATGGTCTAATTTTTGATCTTTTGCAGGTTGCGCACCGATTAAAGTCCTTCCGCAAAATCTTATATCCGGCCTTAATTGAGCGCGTGGACGATCCAGTAAAAAATATTCCTGTTCAGCACCAACGGTCATTTTAACGTATTTAATTCCGCGCTGGCCTAAAGTTCTTAATAATTTCAGCGCACGGGTTTCGAGGGCATTTACTGCGCGCAACAGAGGCATTTTTAAATCAAGCGAAGTCCCATCAAACGACAACAAAACCGAAGGAATACATAACGTTCCGCCCTTATGACTTTTCACGATGAAAGCCGGGCTGCTTACGTCCCAAACTGAATAACCGCGAGCTTCAAAAGTTGAACGACTCCCGGCCGATGGAAAACTTGAAGCATCTGTTTCACCCTGTGTTAAATGATGTCCTCTGAAAACGTCGACGGTATTGCCTGAATTATCGGACATTGTAAACGCCTGATGTTTTTCGGCTGTTAATTCTGTTTGAGGCTGAAACCAATGCGCCCAATGTGTAGCACCTTTTGAGATCGCCCAATCTTTCATGGCATTAGCGACTATATCCGCAGCTTCGGGGCTTAAACGTTCACGCCCTTCCATAGCTTCGATAATTTGAGAATATATTTCAGGGTTTAATTTCTCCTTCATAATTCGTTTATCGAAAACCATAGAGCCAAAAATTTCGTGTATTGGTTTAAATTCTGACATAAAATAAAAATCCTTTCAATTTAAACATTAAAATAAAATAAAAAATTGCTTAAATTAAAAAAATTATTGCATGAATAAATTTAAAGTCAATATTTAACGCGATATAAATTAAAATTAAATTAAATAAAATTAAATAAATTTTTGACGTGATAAATTTTATAGAATATAATCCCAAAAATAAAAAAATTCCCCCAAGTCCGCTAAACTCAGGGGATAATTATAAATTATTTTTTCACTTAGGCATTTACATTAATTTCTGTCTCTGTTGTAGTGATCATCGTTGCGCTGGAAATTGCAACAGGGACATCTGTGTAAATTGTTCCGTTCGTGATCATTCCGTTCATTAAAGCTCTAACATCTGAGCTTTCCACATTTTTGTCAGCACTGCTAAATGTAAAATTTACATCTTCACCGCCTGCATTTTTGAACACCAATTTTAATTTACTGCTCTCGGTCATTTTTTTATTTCACCTCCTTTTAAATTCTCGACCAAAAATAATTAAATTAATCATCAACATTGCTTAATGTCTTTACTTCTGTCTGTTCAACTGTATAAACTTCATTTTCAAGACAAGGAGCCATAAGATCAACTATCGTTAAAATTTTTTCTGGGGTGGCTGTCGTGTAATTTAAATTTCCCATCCCTACAGTTTTAGTTTTAACGTCGCCGTTTGAATTAATTCCGGCATTGAGTTTTACATTAACTGCAAATCTCTTCATAGTAGCAACTGCTGCCATTTTTTAAATTCACCTCTTTTTAATTTAAATTTGCAACGTTTTTATTACGTTACGGTGAAATTATATATCATAAATTTATATTGTCAACTCTTTTTTAAATAAATTTTTAAAATTAAACTTAAAAATAATTATATTTCGCTTTAAATCAGCTTTATAACTGGATTTATAAATTTAAAAAATAAATAAATAATTTAAATATTTCACAAAAAAGCGCGATTTTATTAAAAATATTTTACTCATTTTAGAGTAATTTTATAAAAAATCCTCCCAAAATAAATTATTTTCAGATTATTTTCAGGAGGAAAATTTTAATTATTTTATTTAAAAATCTAAACCAGATTCGTGATCTTCTGGATATAATCTATTATACGGGTCTTTTACCCAGTCCATAACACTACCGCGATAAGATTTTACTTTCAAAGGATCATAACCGTATTCGTTTACTAACATTTCCGCAAATTTCCCAGAAGATATACCGGAATTACAATATAAAATTAATGTAACCTTTTTTGTTAAACCAGAGCCGGCAAGTGCTGCAGGTGCTGCATTAATCCCAATATCATCAAGCGGAAAATTTACAGCTCCATCAATATGTCCGCCCGGTATTCCAGGTCCGGGAGATTTCCCGTTAAAAATTTCTTCGGAACGAGTATCAACTAATATAAAACCAGGTTTGCCAACATGAGCTTTTACATATTCCTGATCGACCGTCTCAACTCTGGGCGACAACTCGTTTAACATGAACGATACAACTAAAACTATTAAAAAAATTATTACCGCTGCCGTTTCTATTTTTATTGTACGCAAATTTTTTATACACTCCTTTGTATTCTAAATTTTTATTGCACGCATTCTCAATCTCACATAATCAGAATACCATATATTATTTTTATACAGTTTAGGCCGTAAAATCCCGACAGCCTCCTTTAAAATTTCTTCGTGAACATCATCAGGAATATTTTTAAATTGATTTTTCTGAAACATTTTTAACCAGTTTAATAACCCGTCTTCACCGTCTAAAGGTGTCGGCCTGTCGAATAATATCGCGTAACAAACTTTAAAGCCGGAATTTTCCAACATGGCCGAATATTCTCCGATTGATGGAAAATAAAAAGGCATAATATATTTTAAATTTCTCGATTCAAAAATTTTTTTCAGCGTCGAATGAATTAATATATTATTTTCATGGCCTCCCATTTCAAATATAAACTGTCCGCCGGATTTTAAGGAATTATTTACGCATTCCATCATTTTTGGCTGTGAAGATTTTTCAATCCAATGCAAAACAGCATTTGAGAATATTAAATCAACTGGAGAATTTAATTTAAAATTTGTCGCATCGCCCTTTATAAATTTAATTTCCGGATAATTATTTTTTGCAATATTCAACATTTCATCAGAAGCATCAAGCCCCGTAACTTCAACATTAAAGCCAAAATTTTTTAATTCGTTCGTTAAAATTCCATTTCCGCAACCCAAATCCAACGCGCTTTTTACTTTATCTCTGTCAATTAAATTTAAAACTTCAAATCCATATTTATGCACAAACGAAAAATTTTTAAAATAATTATCAGCATCCCATTTTTGATTCATAAAATTATTTTATTCTCCCTTCCGTAATAAAAATAAATTTGAAAACGAAAATATTACCAATAATACAAACGTCCCCGAAATCATCGCCATCCCTCCGTTAAATCCGTAAATGCCCGCTGTAAATCCTACTAAATACGGCATTAACATAGCTCCAAAACATCCTACAGAAAATATAAAACCCATCGCTAACGGATATTTATTTGAAAATGGCGCTGCACTCGCGTAAATCATTGGACTTATTCCGGACATGCTCAAGCCCAAAATTCCAACCGTAAGAGCAGTATAAAAATTACCTGACGCAAATAACATAACTATAAAAAATATTAACGCCATTACACTTAACACAAATAAAATAATTTTTCGCGGCACATACTCCGAAATATACGCGCATATTAAACGCCCAATTAACATTACTCCCCATAATAATGCCGCCATCCCTTGTGCAAAATCTGAAGGCATGTTTTTATTTTGGACGTACGTAACAAGCCAGCCATTAATTGCATATTCGCAACACAAATAACAAAACATTAACGCGCATACAGTAAAAAATCCCGGCTCACTCAAAAATTTATAATTACCGCTTTTAAATTGTTTTGCATGGGGATCGGGAGCATTCGTAAATTTTTCCGTCTCAAAATCTTTTAACCCAACCCATGATAATAACGCCGAAATTAATCCAAGTATTACAACCGCAAATAACGCAGCCTGCCAATAAAAAATATTCCTCAAAAATACAAATATTACAGGCGCTGAAATCGCTCCGAGCGCAAATATTGAATGTAATATACTCTGAATTTTTGTATTCCCGTCAGTTATTAAATTTATCGTGCGAGTGTCAAAACTTATACAGCCTCCGCGACCAAATCCAATTAAAACACAAATTAAAAATAAATATATCGGATTAAATTCAAAGCCAATTAAAAAAATTCCGGCGTACGTCAACAAAATTAATAATATAACTGAGAATTTTTCTCCAATCTTTAAAGCTATTAAACCGGCTATTAATCCCGATATCAAATTTCCAAATGAATAACACGAAATTAATAAACCTCCTTGTTCAACCGGCAAATTTCTAGACGCTAATAAATCCGGCAATACCGAACCTATTAACATCGATACCATTCCACTGCAGAAAAACGAATAAAAGCACGAAAATATTAAAAATTTCTTACGATTCATATTTTATAATTCCTCTCGCGTTAAGCTCGTCCAATTGTTTTAAAATATTTTCAAATTCATCGGCAGGTACATCAGCATTTAAATTTACTCGTTGTAAATATTCAAGTTTTAAATTTTGCGCGTTATGAGCTTCAAATATTTTTTTTATTAAACCCATTGAATTATATTCAAAACTCAATTTAAAATTTTTCGTCAGAATTTTTTTCACTGGCTCGCAAATGTTTAACGCCGTTTTTGCAGCTTCACTGTATGCATCAATTAAGCCGCGAACACCCAATTTAACACCGCCAAAATATCGCGTTACTATTATCATGACATTTAAAATTTTGCTCTGCTTTATCGCGTTTAAAATTGGTCTTCCTGCTGTTCCTGATGGTTCACCGTCATCAGAAAAATATTCTCGCCCTGAATCAAAAATATACGCCCTGCAGTTATGATTTGCATCGTGATGTAATGAAATTATCTCATTTAAAAAATTCCGTGCCTGAAATTCATCATGACACGGTTTTAAATTTGCTATAAATATCGAACGTTTTATTTTTAATTCTGCTGTTACAAATTTTGAAGGCTCATTAAATGCATTCATCCCACGCTGTTTTAATTTTCCGCCAGGAATTTTCGATCGCATCCGATAACACTCGCGTATCTGCTAACACCGGCATAAAATTATTATCTCCGTTCCATCTCGGCACTATATGTCTATGCAAATGCCCGGCAACTCCAGCACCTGCAGTCTGACCCAAATTAATACCCATGTTGAAACCGTCAGGGCGCATAACCTTTTTTAAAACTTCGATGGCCGTCGCGCTCATGTCGTGTAATTCTAAAATTTCATCATGCGTTAAAGTTTCATAAATATTTGTATGCCTATACGGAATTATCATTAAATGTCCGGGGTTATAAGGGTATAAATTCATGATAGCAAAACAAAATTTACCGCGATGAATTATAAAATGTTCATCGTCCTTATGTTCGTTGGGAAAATCACAGAATATACAGCCCTCATGTTTCGGAGCTTCAATATATGACATTCTCCACGTTGCGTATAACTGTTGCATAAAATTTAATTCCTCTTATTTTATTTTTATTTCACTGCGCAAATATTTCCGTCTCTTGTCGCGTAATATAATACTCCGTTGTGATAAGCGAAAGAGTCTGCGCCCTCTGATAATTTTACGGTCTCCTTAACTTTTCCGGTTTCAGAATCTAGAGCGAAAATATTACCTTGACCAGATGCAACAAAAATAATTTTATCGCCGGCCACTGGAGGAAATACTATGCTTCCGTTTTCGGTGTTAAATTTCCATAATGTTTCGCCGTTATCCTGTTTAAGAGCGATGACAGTGCCGTCAGATGTCCCGACAAAAATTTTCCCGTCGTGAATTACCGGTGAAGTTGTGATCGAAGCACCCGTTTTAATTTCCCATAATGGTGTAGTCCCGGCAATTTTAACAGCGTAAACAGATCCGTTCCATGAAGTGTAATAAACATTTCCGCCTGAAACCGCAGGAGTTCTAACAGGTCCGCCAGCTCCACCGCCCGAAACTCTTTCGCCAGTATCAGGATTGATCATGCTGAATAATCCGCCCTGCTCGCCTAAAAATATATAATTATCGCTATATAATGGAGCAGTTCTTAAATCGGCGTTTTTAGATTGATACTCCCATAATAATTCGCCGTCTTTAAAATTTAATGCTGTTAATTTTCCGCTGTCCTTTGAAAAAAATATTTTTCCTTTTCCGTAAGCAGCTCCGTCAGTCATATTTTCGCCCATAGCTCCGGCAGCTTTTGAAGTATATTCCCAAACTTCCGAGCCATCAGAAATATTTAAGCAGACAACTTTTGCGCCTGATTGAGCGACTACTACAAATTTTTTCTCAACGACTAAAGGATTCCCTACGATTGATGTAGCTTCTTCATCTCTGAAGTCCCATTTAACTTTACCGGAATTAATATCGATTGCGTATAATTTTCCGCTTCTGTCACCGATGAACATTAAATTATTTTCGATTGACATTCCGCCGGCTGTTCTCATTTCTGTTTTAAAGCTCCAAGCGAGTTTATTTTCCCAAGCGTAAGAAGTTCCGGCCATGAAACATAAAATTAAAGCTAACAAAAATACAAAACGTTTCATAAAAAAATTTACCTCCTGATAAAAAATTTATAATGCGTGTAAAGAATTTTATTTTTATTTTGAATTATTGCAAATGTTAAATATTATGATTATTAAAATAATTTTTGGATCGCGACACAAAAAAATCCCTCTCCTGCGCGAGTTTTAAGAGAGGGGATCGAATTAGGCGTATTGTTCGATCTGATCGTGAACTACAATTAAATTATTGAAGTCCTCAATTACCGGCCTTTGAATCATTAACGGCTCTGTAACATGAATGTACTGCGTGTTAGTTCGGCGTAAAACCGTACCGCGTTCGAGGCGTGAAACATATCCAGCAGTATTAATAATATTATTATTCTGGACGTTACGAATACTCATTTACAAAAAACCTCCGTGCTAAAATTTCATATTCATCCGTGAAATATGATTTAAATAATTTTATCAGACCAAACATATAAATTTGTTGTGTTATAATCCAAGTTAATAAGCTGTGTAGCATGATTTTTTATATTTAGTGCGTAAGTCCAGGCGAAAAATTTAAAATTCTGGATCGACGCATTTTTTTATGCGCTCCGGAAAATTTATAAAACAGGTGAAAATTTAAAATTATGGACTCAAATAATTTTTTAGAGCGCGAGCCATTAGGCAAATTAATGATTAAATATTCTGTTCCGTTAATAATTTCTTTATTGGTAGCAGCCTTATATAACATTGTCGATCAAATTTTTATCGCGAACGCTAGTTATTTAGGTTCAAACGGTAATGCCGCAAATAATGTTGTATTTCCTTTGACAGTTATTGCGCTGGCGTTCACTTTAATAATTGGCGATGGAGCTTGCGCGTTTATCAGCATGAGTTTAGGAGCGAGAAATAATAAAAATGCTGCTGATACTGTTGGGAGTGCTGCATTATTATCGTTAAGCGCAGGAATCTTAACGGCAATAATATATTTTGTCTTTCGTGAAGAATTATTAACATTTTTCGGCGGGCGTGTAAATTCTGAAGTTTTTAAATTTGCTCTGGAATATTTCACATATATAATTTTGGGGATTCCTTTTTATGTATTTGGTCAGGCCATGAACCCAATAATTTCAGCTGATGGAAGTCCAAATTATGTAATGTTCTCGACGTTATGCGGAGCTTTGATAAATATAATTTTTGATCCCATCTTCATATTTAAATTTAATTGGGGAATGATGGGCGCGGCAGTTGCGACGGTTATGGGACAAATTTTTACGGCCATGATGTCATTAATATATATTTCGCACAAAATGAAAGCTGTAAATTTTTCGCGTAAAAATATCTCGTATCATCCTGCCTTAATGAAAAAATATTTACCGTTGGGTTTATGCAGTTTTCTTTCTCAAATTTCGATCGTGATAAGTGTAGCGGCCGTTAATACTATGATAAAAAAATATGGTTCGGTTGATGAAATTTTTTCACGCGCTGAATATTCTCAAATTCCAATGGCAGTAATTGGCATAGTCATGAAATTTTTTCAGATAGTAATTTCCATTGTGGTAGGATTATCTGCGAGCTGTACGCCGATCGTAGGTTTTAATATTGGAGCTGGCAGAAAAGACCGGGCAAAAAATTTATTTACTCGTTTATTAATTTGTGAAAGCGTGATCGGAATAATAGCGTTTTTGATTGTCGAAATATTTCCGGCTCGTATAGCAGAATTATTCGGAGCTTCCGGCGAGAGTGAAATATATTTAAATTACACTGTAAAAAGTTTCAGGACGTATTTATGTTTAATAATTTTTGCGTGCATAAACAAAGCAGCATTTATATTTATTCAAGCGTTGGGGCGTGCTTGGGTTTCAGCTGGATTGTCGATGACTCGTGAAATAATTTTTGGAGCAGGTTTAACAATAATAATGCCAATATGGATGGGTTTAGATGGCGTATTATGGTCGATGCCTGCAGCAGATGGATTAACGTTTATAGTTTCAATTTTGGTAATCATGATGATATATAAAGATTTGAGCAGGAAATAAATAACCTATTGAAAAAATTTTTTAATGCAGGCTTCGTGTTTTTAATTTAAAATGAGGTCTGCAAAATTTATTTTTTTAAAAGGGTGTGGACAATAATGAATGATCCTGTAAAAGCATCATCACGCTCTGATGAAGCAAAAAATTTAATTTCTGTAGTAGTAATTGGCTATAACATTGAAAAATTTGTTAATGAATGCCTTGATTCTGTTCTCGCACAAGACTATGAGAATTTTGAAGTGATTTTTGTAAACGACGGCTCAACGGATAATACGAAAGCTCTCGCCGAAAAATATTTAAGCGATCCGAGATTTAAACTCATCAATAAAGAAAATGGCGGTTGTGTTTCAGCACGTAAAGCAGGCGTAAAAATTGCAAAAGGTGAGTATATTATGTTTGTTGACGGCGATGACTGGATAAATACTGACATGTTGAGTAATTTAGCTAAATTTATTGGTGATGATAAGCCGGATATTATCAAAAGTAATTTTTATTCTCAGAAGCGTGATAAAAGATTTAAGGAAGAGGGAGGCATGAAAGATTTAACAGCTTGCGAAAATGATGAATATTTTAAATTGATTATGTCGCATAAAATTGCCTGGAATCTAATCGCTACACTGTATAAACGAGAATTTATATTGAACGCGGGGTTTTTAAATTATCCTGAAACTGGAATGGGTGAAGACCTCATGGCAAGTTGTTTCTTTGGTTTACACAATCCAAAAGTAAAATTTGCCGGTAGTTGTGACTATTATTACAGGTTCAACTCTTCAAGCGCAACAAAAAAAGGAGGTAAAGTATTACTCGAAGAATCTAAAACGTTGAGACATATGGAGGATTACGTAAAAAAAATAAATCTATACGAAAAATATAAATCTATTGTGGATTATCAATGGATCGTAGCTTTTCTTAGACATATGTGCGCAAATATTCCCGTCTCACGAAAAATTGAAAATATGCACAACATGAGACCTCATATGAAAAATTTTATGAGAAATGAATATTCCAGAGAGTGTTATAAAAATTTAAGTCTGCGGAAACGATTTATATTTAATGTGTATTATCATGCGCCATATTTAATGTATGTGCTCGAACCTTTTTTAAATCCCCCGATTGTAGTCAAAAATGCCATAGAATCTATAATGCGTGTTTTTTCAGGCCAAAACTAAAATTTTTTAATATATAATTCAGCTGATTACATTAAATTTTTTGAGGGAGGCTTTTATATCATGGCATTATTTGCACAGGACAAAAATTTAGCGATTGAGTTAGTACGTTCAGCAGAAGCCGCAGTAATGGCATCAGGCCGCTGGTTCGGTCTCGGAAATAAAAACGAAGTCGATCGCGCAGCAGTTGAAGCAATGCGTTACGTTTTGCACGGAGTTCACATGAAAGGCGTTATTGTTATCGGTGAAGGCGAAAAAGATGAAGCACCAATGTTATTTAACGGCGAAGAAGTCGGAACAGGTGAAGGCCCGGAAGTCGATATCGCAGTCGATCCGATCGATGGCACAAGATTAATGGCTCAAGGTCAGGACGGAGCGTTAAGTGTTATAGCAGCTGCTCCACGTAATACAATGTTCAGCCCGCAAGATCTTTTTTATTTAAATAAAATTGTAACCGGCCCGGAAGCAGCAAATTATATTGATATTCAAGCTCCAATAGAATTTAATGTGAGAATCGTCGCAAAAGCTAAAGGCAAAGCTATTCACGATACAACCGTCGTAATGTTAGACCGTCCGAGAAATGAAACTATACGCGATAAAGTCAGAGCTATGGGCGCAAGAATCAGATTAATCGGTGACGGTGATGTTTATGGAGCTTTGATGACCTGTTTAACTGGACATGAAACAGCAGATTTATTGCTGGGAATCGGCGGCTCTCCTGAAGCTGTTATTACTGCATGTGCCGTTAAATGTTTGGGCGGAAATATGCAATGTCAACCATATTTCAGAAATGATCAGGACGAGGAAAAAGCTAAGGCAAGGGGCTTAACTCGCGAAACAGTTTTAACGCTTGATGATTTAGTGAAGAGCGATAACGTATTTTTTGCAGCGGCCGGAGGTTCTGACGGAGATTTATTGAGAGGCGTTCATTATCACGGGACACATATTGAAACTTCATCAATGTGCATGAGAAGCAAAACCGGGACGATCCGTTATATTTCTGCGATACATTCACAAAAGAAGCTCGAAGAAATGGGCGACAATATCGAATACGATCCAAATGCTAACGAGGATAAATAAATTATGAATTTACTCAGCGCGCTTATAACTTGGCTAGTGGAAACTATCGGCAAAATGGGCTATACGGGAATTATATCGCTTATGTTTTTGGAGAGTTCATTTTTTCCGTTTCCGTCTGAAGTTGTTATGCCTCCTGCTGGTTATTTAGCCTGGAAGGGAGAAATGTCTTTAAGCCTCGTAATTTTAGCCGGTATATTTGGGAGTTTATTAGGTGCGCTGTTTAATTATTGGCTCGCCGTAAAACTTGGAAGGCCATTGCTATTAAAATACGGAAAATATTTTTTTATTTCTGAACAGTCAATCAACAAAGCCGATAAATTTTTTTTAAAACACGGACACGTCAGCACGTTAGTCGGCAGGTTGTTACCTGTGATACGTCAATATATTTCACTTCCAGCAGGGATCGCCAGAATGCCAATAAAAACTTTTACAATTTTCACGTCAATAGGCGCAGGAGTTTGGGTAATAGTTTTAACATTTGCCGGGTATTTATTGGGAGAACATCAGGAATTAATCGGGAAATATTTACATATAATTTCGATTGGCTGCATTTTAATGGCGTTCTTGATTGCAGGAATTTATTTTTTAATTTTGCGAGCGAAGAATAAAAAAATTTATAAAAGCCCTAACAATTGATTTATTTCCCGGTTGAAAATTGCCGGGAATTTCTTAAGAAAAAGCCGTCAAATTATTTTCACGTATAATTATTTTTCAATAAAAATTTTTTTCAGGAGTTGTTTAATTTTGTCGGAAATCGTTTGGCCTTTTGATTGCGACACGCTGATGCGAAAACAAAAAAGTTTTAAGCGCAGAATTTTAGAACGCAATAATAATTTTTTAACCAAAAAAATCGCCATTCTCGGAGGTTCTACAACAGCAGATATTAAAAATTTACTAGAAATATTTTTACTCGATGAAGGCATTAAACCGGAATTTTACGAATCTGAATATAATAAATTTTATGAAGATGCCGTGTTCGGAAATCCCCAGCTCGAAGATTTTAAGCCGGAAATAATTATTATTTTCACCAGCATTTGTAATATTATTGACCAGCCAAAAATTACGGATTCAGATGAAATTTTTAATTTAAAGCTCGAAAACGAATTTACAAAATTTAAAAACATCTGGAAATCTCTTAACTCAAAATTTAACGCCGTGATCATTCAAAATAATTTTGATGTACCGTTCTCGCAACCAGAAGGAAATATTTTAATGCCGCATTCGTTCGGACGCTTCGTAAATCTCTTAAACGAAAAATTTTTAAATTACTCTGAACAAAATTCCGGGCTGTATATTCACGATTTAAACAGGCTCTCATCTCAAATCGGTTTATTTAAATGGCACAATAGATCACAATATCACGCTTATAAATTCGCAATGAATTACGATATTTTCCCGGAAGTCGCTTGGAGCTTAAAAAAATTAATCTGCGCTATATTGGGACGCGTAAAAAAATGTCTGGTTCTCGATCTCGATAATACTTTATGGGGCGGTGTTATCGGCGACGACGGTTTAAACGGCATAAAAATCGGCCATGAAACTCCAGAAGGCGAAGCATTTACAGAATTTCAAAATTATGTCAAAAGTTTAAAGGATCGCGGAGTAATTTTAGCTGTAGCTTCCAAAAACTACGAAGACACCGCAAAATCAGGATTTACTCACCCGGACAGCGTTTTAAAATTTGATGACTTCGTGTCGTTTAAAGCTAATTGGGAACCAAAAAATTTAAATATTTCACAGATCGCTAAAGAAATTAATATCGGGCTTGATAGTTTGGTATTCATTGATGATAATCCGGCCGAACGCGCAATAATAAAAGAAAATTTACCGGAAGTCAGCGTCCCAGAAATCGATCCGGCTGATGTTTCGTCATATATTCGAGCTATCGAAGGTAACGGCTATTTTAACACGGTGGCCATTTCTGACGATGATATTAAACGCACTCAAACATATTTACAGAATAAACAACGCGCGGAACTTGAAAATATTTCAGGAAATTATGACGAGTTTTTAAAATCTCTCGATATGCAGGCAGAAATATCAAGCTTTAAAGAAATTTATTTTGACCGAATCACCCAGCTCACAAATAAAAGCAATCAATTTAATTTGACGACAAAAAGATTTACGCTCGCTGATATAAAAAATATTTCGAGTGATAAAAATTTTATTACTGTTTATTGCAGGTTAAAAGACCGCTTCGGCGATAACGGAATAATTTCACTTGCGATCGGAGAAATTTCGGGAGATGAATTAAAAATTATTTTGTGGCTTATGAGTTGCAGAGTTTTAAAACGCGGCGTTGAAAATTTAATGCTTGATCATTTGGTGAAAGCTGCTAAATTGAACCGCTGCTCAAAATTACACGGCTATTATTTCCCAACGAAAAAAAATTTAATGGTGCGAGATCATTATAAAAATTTCGGCTTCGAACTTTTAAGCTCTGATGAAAATAATAATACTGAATGGACTTTAAATATTAATAATTACGTCACAAAAAATAAATTTATAAACGTAACGGAGGAATAAATTTTTAATTATGAAATTTCATCACGTTGGTTATTTGGTTGAAAATCTTGATGAAGCTGTCAACGAGTTTCAAATTTTAGGTTATGAGGTTAAGCGCAAAAAAATTTTTGATGAGGCTCGACGCGTATATTTATGCTTCATGGAAAATAATGGGCTTGTCGTTGAGTTAGTTTGCCCGGCCGAAGATTGTAAATTATTCTCGAAATTAGCAAAACGGATCGGTAATGCTCCTTATCACATCTGCAATATTACGGAGGGGGGGGGGGGTACGATCTCGGAAGTTTGCGAAGAGCTGCAAAAAAGAGGTTTCATCATGGTTTTACCCCCAGAACCGGCAAAAGCCTTCAACGGAAAATCTGTCGCGTTCATGATGGGAAGAGCAACAGGCTTAATGGAAATTCTCGAAGCATAAATAATAATTTAACTTACGAAAATTTTTATATCGGCCAGGAAGCTCAATTTACACGAAAGATCACGCCCAAAATGATGAGCGCATTTAAATATATTTCCGGTGATTTTAATCCGCTGCATAATAATTCCGATTTCGCGCGGGCTAAAAATTTTAATGGCCTGGTCGTTTACGGAATGTTAGAGGCTTCGTTATATTCGTGTTTAACTGGTGAATATTTGCCGGGTAAAAATTGTTTGTTGCACAGCGTTCACTCTGATTTTTTAAACCCCGTTTATATTGGCGATGTCCTGACCGTTACTGGGAAAATTTCGGAAAAACACGACAGCGTAAAACAATTAATAATCAAGGCAGTAATAAAAAATCAAAACGGTTTAAAAGTTTCGCGCGCAAAAATTGAAGCAGGTGTAATTTAAAATGTCGAAAAAATATTTAATTCTCGGAGCTTCGTCAGATTTGGCAATGACCTTCATAAAAAATAATATTTGGAATCCAGATGATGAGATCATTTGCACCTGTAATAATAACGCCCAAATTTTGGAGGAAAATATTAAAGGTTTAAACGCCAAATTTATTATTAAACGCGTAAATTTCTTAAATGAGCAGGACATCAACGACTTTATAAAATTTCTGGATAAAAATAATTTTGTGCCCGAATATATTTTACATGCTCCGGCCGTTCCAATTGAAAATTTAAGGTTTACGGAATTGAGCTGGCATGATTTTGATTTACAGATTAACGTGCAGGTTAAATCATTCATGATGATAATTCAGGGCGTAATAAAAAAAATGTCGCGTTCTAAATTTGGCCGGGTGATCGTGATTCTTTCATCTTGTACGCTGAACGTCCCGCCGAAATTTTTAGCAGGATATGTAACGGCGAAATATGCTTTAATGGGTCTGGTCAAGTCTTTGGCTTCGGAATATGCAAATAAAAATATTTTGTTTAACATGCTTTCACCTTCGATGATGCAGACGAAATTTTTAAATAATATTTACGGCGGAATAATAACCGATTCAGCAAATAAAAACCCGTTGAGCCGAAATGTTACGCCTGAAGATCTGACGGAATTAATTAAATATTTATTTTACGGGAATAATTTTGTAACTGGTGTTAATATTCCTATAAGTGGCGGCGAAAATTTTTAAGTTTTAATTTAATTTTAATTTTTATTTTACGGAGGTAAATTTTTTATGAGCGATGTTAATAATATTATGCAGGAACTTCAGCCGATTTTTCGTGATGTATTTGATGATGATTCAATTATTTTAACGAACGAAACAAATGCGAGCATGATCGAAGATTGGGATTCACTTTCACATATTAGGCTCGTTGTAGCGATTGAGAAGCATTTTAAAATTAAATTTGCATTCGGTGAGCTTCAGGATTTAAAGGACGTTGGAGAGATGGCGGAATTAATTAGGACGAAGCTGGAGGATTAATAATTTAAATGTTATTTAATTCGTACGAGTTTATATTTGCGTTTGCACCGATTGTAATAATTGGATATTTCGCGATAAATAAAATTTCCGGGCGTAATAAGCTTTTGGGAAATATATTTTTAATTTTGGCGAGCGTATATTTTTATTACAGTCAAGACGTGAATGCGTTATATTTTTTATTTTTGAGCATTGCTGTTAATTACTGTGTTTGTGCTCAAATATTGCCCCCCCCC
>CALCEM010000066.1 GCA_937900285.1 uncultured Fretibacterium sp.
TTCATCGTTCTTGTCGCGCTTTGCAATTCCCAGCCTCGAATTATCAACCATAAAAATTTTTTTCCTCCTTGTGCAGATTTGAAAATATTTTAATTTTGAAAACGAATAAAATTAAAACAAAACCTCCAGAAATATAACACCCAAAAAAGATCGTGATATTATAAATTAAATTTTATTTTGATACTCATAAGGAGGATTTTATTTAATTGTCCGAAAAAGTTTTTTATATAACAACTCCGATTTATTACGTTAATGATGTTCCGCATATTGGACACGCTTATACTACTGTAGCATGTGACGCGATGGCAAGATTTAAACGCATGATGGGTTTTGACGTAAAATTTTTAACTGGAACCGATGAACACGGCCAGAAAATTCAAGCTAAAGCCCTCGAAAAAAATATTACGCCTCAACAATTGGTCGATGAAATACATTTGAATTTTAAAAAATTGTGGCAGACGTTAAATATTTCAAATGATGACTTTATACGAACAACTGAACCGAGACATATTAAAGCGGTGCAGAATATTTTTAAAAAATTATTGGATCAAGGCGATATTTATAAAGGCACTTATTCCGGATATTATTGCGTTCCGTGCGAAACTTATGTGCCGGAATCAAGCATGAAAGAAAATAAAACTTGTCCCGAATGCGGTCGCCCTTTAATTTTAATGCAGGAGGAAAGTTATTTTTTTAAGTGTTCAAAATATGTTCAGGATTTAATTAATTATTACGAGAAAAATTTAAAAGCAGTAATGCCAAAAATCAGATATAACGAAATTATGAGCTTCTTAAAATCCGGCGTTCGCGATCAATCTGTTTCAAGAACAAGTCTAAAATGGGGGATTCCCGTTCCAGGTGATGAAAATCATGTAATTTACGTTTGGTTTGACGCTCTTATAAATTATATTGCTGCGCTGGGTTATCCTGATAATTTGGAAGAGTTTAAAAAATTTTGGCCGCATGTTAGACATATAGTCGGTAAAGATATTATTAGATTTCATTGCGTTACATGGCCGTTAATGCTTTTAGCTTTGGGGTTTAATTTGCCGGTTGAAGTTGTTGCGCACGGCTGGTGGACCTCCGAAGGTGAGAAAATGTCTAAAACTCTCGGTAATGTTGTCGACCCGTTCGAAATGGTAAATAATTACGGTTTAGATCCGTTCAGATATTTTTTATTACGCGAAATACCTTTTGGAAATGACGGGAATTTCTCGGAGCTGGCTCTAGTAAATAAAATTAATAGCGACCTCGCGAACGATTTGGGAAATTTATTAAACAGAACGCTCCAAATGATAAATAATTATAAAAATGGAATCGTTCCGGAATGCAATAACCCAAAATCAGATTTAAGCGAATTGGCAGAACTCACAATTAAAAACGCTGATGAAGCCATGAATAATTATAATTTCGATGAGGCTTTAAAATTTATCTGGGAATTTATCAGACGAGCAAATAAATTTATTGACGAGTACAGCCCCTGGAAATTGGCAAAAGACCCAGAACAATCAGAAAAATTAAATTTTGTGCTGGTGAATTTATATGAAGCTCTCAAATTTTCAGCCCTCTTAATTGCTCCGTTTATGCCCGATACTGCTAAAAGAATTTATAATCAGCTCGGAATTAATTGCGAACCTGTTAAAGAATTGTATAAAAATTTTAAATGGGGAGTTTCGTCCGGAAATAAAATTAATAAATCTGAAGTGTTATTCCCAAGAATTGACGTTGAAGAATGGAGGAAAAATAAAAATAAAATGTCCGAAGAACAGGAAATTAAACAGGAAAATAAAATTATTGAACATGAAGCAGAAATTAATATTGAAGATTTCCGCAAAATTGAAATGAGAGTCGCAGAAATTATTAAATGCGAAGAGATCAAGAAATCTAAAAAATTATATAAGCTCGAATTAAATTTAGGTTTTGAAACGCGCACTGTGTGTTCCGGAATAAAAGCATTTTTCACGCCTGAAGAATTAACGGGCAAACGCGTAATACTCGTAACTAATTTAGCACCTGCAAAATTATGCGGAGTCGAATCTAACGGCATGATATTGGCTGCAACTGTTAAGAACGAAGGCAACACCGAACAATTAACGCTCATAACGCCTGAAAAAGATATTCCGCTCGGCAGCAGAGTAAGTTAAAAATAAAATAATAAAATAAAAATCATGATCGCAATTAAAAAAAAATATCTCGATTTCTTAAACGATGAAATAAATTTCTGGACCGAAAATAATTTAATTGATCCCGTTCAAGCTGAAAATATTTTGAATTTATACGAGGTCAAAAAGAAATCTCCGGGCTTAATAATGTTAATTGCAGGTTTAGTATTATTATTTTTTGGTGTGGCGAGTTTCACGGCTTCAAAATGGAATTTAATCCCCGACAAATTTAAATTAATAATAATCGGAGCAGCATATTTATTAAGTTTTATATTATATTTTGCATTTGGGGCTTCAAAATCTCATGCGGCGCGGGCGTTTTTATTATTGGGGAGCGGATTTGCCGGCTTCGGTTTATTTTTGGTGTTCAGAATTTATAAA
Source organism: uncultured Fretibacterium sp. (assembly GCA_937900285.1). Taxonomy (GTDB): domain Bacteria; phylum Synergistota; class Synergistia; order Synergistales; family Aminobacteriaceae; genus JAFUXM01. The sequence continues at coordinate 2,544 of CALCEM010000066.1, forward strand.
TATAAACTCGATTTAAATTTAATGCTGGAAATATGGATAGGCATAATATATTTAATAACTTTAATATTTCGTGACCTTTGGCAAATGTATTTTTTGCAATTTTTATCGCTCGGATATTTTTTAATAACTATGGCAATAAATATTTTTGCTTTACAGTTTATAAGTTCTGCGATGCTTCCTGCAAATAAATTTTTTGAACCTGTCAACGCGTTTATATTAATAATATTATTATGGCTTATGTGTATTTATTTGCGAGATCGTACTGCGTTAGATTTTAGCGGGCTTTTAACACTGGGAATAATTTCATCGCGTATGACTTTATGTTTTGGAAATACTTACACGTTAATTTTTATTGTAATATTCGGGATGATATTATCGCTTTTCACAAAATATAATGACGTTGCAGTATTTGGGATTTTAATGGCTGGCATATCAGGTTTATTATTGACATGGCCGGAATTTTGGCGGGGAGAAATTTTTTCAAATCCAAAATTTAATTATCAAATTACGAGCGCGATAATAATCGGAATATTTATGCTGATACAAATTTACAGAGGCAATATAATTCCTGGCGGGATGTTTTTTGCGTTATTAGCTGGGAGATATTTTTTTGATAAATTATTCGGGTATATTCCGAAGGCTTACGGGTTCAGTTTAGCAGGATTAATATTTTTATTGATGGGTTTTGCGATTTTCAGAAAACGTAAATAGAATATTTTGCCGGGACATGATTAAAAAAAATTTAAATCCCGGCGTTTTTTTTACATTTATATTTATATTAAGTGCGGTCTAACAAATCCAATTAAATATAAACTTCCGCAAATTAAAATTATTTTATGACTTTTCGCGGCTTCGTTAATCGCGTTAATCGGATCATCAAAAGTTTTTACACGTTCTGAATTTATATTTAAACTTTGCGCAGCGTTTAATAATTCTTCAGGCTTTAAACATCTTTTCATGTCCGGAACAGTCGTAAAATAAAAATCCGGGTTTAACTCGTTCAACAAATTTAAGCAGCCTTTATAATCTTTATCGCGCATTGCCGTATAAATCACGCAGATTTTTTTATCAGGATATAAATATTTAACGCTCTCAACCAAATTTTTAACGCCATCGTAATTATGTCCGCCATCTAAAATTATTTCTGGATCGTGTTTTATAATTTCAAATCTTCCCGGCCAAGTTGCTTTTTGCATTCCAATTAAAATATTTTCGGGCTTCAAATTAAATTTATTTTGAGTGCAAGCTACAGCACTTAAAGCGAGAGCAGCATTTTTAACTTGAAATTTTCCGGGCAAATTTATTTTAACGTTTTTTAATTCGAGTTGAGGCGCATAAAAATCAAATTCGCAACCAGTTTTATAAAATTTTATATTTTCGAGCTTCGTCTGTTCGCTGACTATAAACGGGATCGCACCGGCTTCAGCGCAATATTTTTTAAATAAATCTTTCAACGACTCATCATAACCCGAAAAACATGCGGGAATATTATTTTTAACGACTGCAAATTTTTCACCGGCAATTTTTTCAAGAGTGTCGCCTAAATATTCAGTGTGATCAATTGAAATATTAGCTATTACGCTGCATACAGTATTTTTTAATAAATTCGTTGCGTCCAATCTTCCGCCGAGTCCTGCTTCGATTATTCCGATTTTAATATTATTTTCGCGTGCTAATAAAAAAGCTGCTGCGGTCAATAATTCAAAATATGAAGGCTCGAACCCGGATTTAATTTTTTCGCACGAAATTTTTATAAATTTATACCAGTCGTCAGCGCTTAAAAATTTATTATTGATTAACAATCTTTCAGCCGGGTTTTCTAAATGCGGACTTGAATAAAATCCTGTCTTATATCCTGAATTATAAAAAATCGCGTTTAAATATGCTCCTGTTGATCCTTTTCCGTTAGTTCCTACGATGTGAAATGCATCAAAATTATTTTGAGGTTCGCCCAAACTCTCAAGCAAAATTTTTATTCTCTCAAGTCCAGGCGTAATAGCATTTATTGAATATTTTTTTAATAATTCTTCAGTGTCATTAAAATTCATGATTTAAATTTAAAAAATTATTTCGAAGGCGAAACTATAAAACTGCTCGGATAACCCGAATTTTTCATTTTTAATAAAATGCTTTCGGCGTATGCTTTTGATTCTCCGGCTAAAACCCACACGCGCACATGTTTAGACGCAGGATTTGCGAAAGTTGTAGCACGATATCCGAGACCCATACGAGTAATTTTATTTGCTGCAGCTTGAGCGGCTTCCTTTGATCCAAATGCCCCAATTTGTACGCGCCACTGACGATTTGAAGGCATAAAAGTATTTACGTGTGAAAAATCCTGAACAATTTCATCCGGCTGATCATCTTTCATTTCAGCAGTATTTTTTACGGCGTTTACTTTTACTGGTTCAGCTTGCAAATTACTAACAGGCGGAATATTTTCCTGTTTGATTTCGTCCTGAGTCTTTTGAGCCGAAGCATAATTTAAATTATTATTTGGTTCTGAAATATTTTTATTTACATTTACATTTATATTTATATTTGCATTCGCGTTACTATTATTTAAATTTTCGCTCGTGTCCTCAACTTCATTTTTTAAAATTAATTCTTCGTCATGCATTATATACGATGCATTATTAACAGGAATTTCGGGAGCTGGTTTTATTCCTCCTATAAAAAAATTCCAGCCGGCCAAACCCAATAAACCAATACCAATTAAACCTACAACAGGTAAAATTATATCGCCGAACGAGGGTAAAAATTTTCTGCGTCTTATCTCATTTTTTAAAGCACGTCTCGACATAATTTAAATTTTCTTCCTGTAATATGCTGGCTGATCATATGATTTTCTCGGCAAATCTCCAAACGGTCTGTCATCTCCATCGGGTGATGTTAAATTTGCTTCTTCAAATGAATTTTGCGGCCCCTTCCTGCGACCTTGATAAATATCATATACCGAAGGACGGCGCGGAGGTTGAGGAGTTACAGGCTGTTGAGGCTTAGGCTGTTGAACTTGTGTAACGGGCTGCGTTTTGGGTTGAGCTGCTGCCGATTGAGACGGAACAACTTTTTTTATTTTGCCCTCGCCTGGAAATGTCGCAATTAAAGTAACGTGAACTTTTTCGCCGAGCGATTCATCTATAACATGACCCCAAATTACTTGAGCATCTTGGTCCGCAGTCTCTTCAATAATTTTTGCAGCGTCATACATTTCCCTTAAAGTAATTTCTGTCCCGGTCGTGACGTTCATTAAAATCCCCGTAGCACCTTCAAGCGGAACGGACATTAACGGCGAAGCTATTGCATTACGTGCAGCAGTTTCAGCGCGGTTTTCTCCTTCACCTTCACCCATTCCCATTATTGCCATGCCTGCATTTGTTAAAATTGCTTTTATGTCGGCAAAATCCAAATTTACAAAACCTGATTTCGTTATCAGATCCGTAACACCCTGAACAGCTTGGCGCAAAACTTCATCAACTTTTTTATAAGCATCGACGAGGCGCATTTTATCTCCGGCCATTTCAAGTAATTTATCATTCTCAACGACAAGCAGAGCGTCAACATTTTTTTTCAGCTGTTCGATTCCTTCGAGGGCTGTTTTCATTCTTCTGCGCATTTCAAATCCAAACGGAAGCGTTACAACTCCGACGACTAAAACTTGCATATCGCGAGCTGTTTCAGCTATAACGGGAGCCGCACCTGTTCCAGTACCTCCGCCCATCCCAGCCGTAACAAAAAGCATATCAGCTCCGGAAATATATTCTTTTATGCGCTCTAAACTTTCTTTTGCGGCATCTGCTCCCACTTTTGGATTTGCTCCAGCTCCGAGACCGCGCGTTAAAGTTTCGCCTAAAATTATTTTATTTGGTGCTTGGTTCGCGTCTAATGCTCTAGCGTCTGTATTAGCTGCTACAAAATCCACGCCCTGCACTTCGCTCTCAATAATATGATTTAAAGCATTTCCACCGCCTCCGCCGACTCCGAAGACTACAATTTTTTCATTTTGTCTAATATCTGTATTAGCTGGTAATTGAAATAACGGATCTGTCATTTAAATTCCTCCTTTGGAAAATTAAATTAAATTTATATACAAATTCATAAAATTAAAATATTAAAATATTAAAATAAATTCTTAAACCGCTCACCTAATTCGCGCATAAAATCTCCAAAACTCCCGCGAGGATTTTCATCATCATAATATTCATCGTCATCTTCCGGATAGTCTTCCTCTTCAGGCGGTAAATTTTCAAGTTGATTATTATTATTTTCGTTCACAATATTATTATTTTCCTGTTCAGCTTCGAGATCGTTATTATTTATTTGTGATTTAAACTGCTCGTCAGCCTTCATAAATAAATATGGATCGCGTTCGATTGAGCTTATATATCTCAAAATTCCGGCCGAACTCACATAAGCAGGATTATCAAGTCCCGGAGGCATTGAGTAAACAGGCTCATTAACTTGACGAACGGGCATGCGTAAAATTTCGCTCAACATCCTGTCAAGTCCGGGAATAAATGAAACTCCTCCGGATAAAATTATTCCGCCCGGAAATAATTGTAAATTGTATTCGCTCAGAGCCTCGCGCACATAATCGTTAAATAATTCTTCGAGCCGTGCAGTAATTACATCAGAAGCGACATTTAAATCAACTCCGCCACGCATTAACATATCATCAGAATATGCAGGATCAAATACTCTCCGCTTTAATCTTTCAGCCTCGTATAACGAAATTTGCAGAACCGTCGCCAAATCGTTAGTAATATGATCACCGCCGATCGGAATGCTCATAATATGCGAAGCCCGACCGCCTTCATATAAAACTATTCCAGTAGTTCCCCCGCCTATACAAATCGAAATACATCCGGCAGACATCTCCTCTTGAAAAACTGAACCCAACGATGAAGCTAAAGGCTTTAAAATTAGTCCTTTAACGCGCAGGCCAGCTTTTTCAACACAAGTCCTAACATTTTTTACGTGAGTAACAGGCACAGAAACCGTCTGCATATCTATATCTAAACGAGAACCCGACATGTTTAAAGGCTCTTCGACTAAATTATCATCAATCGCATATCTGACCGGGATCATGTGTAAAGGATATGTATCATTTCTTAGCGCAACTTTTCCGCGAGCTATTCCGATCGCCCTTTCAAGTTCCGAAGTCTCGACCGGCTTCGAATCAAGTCCGCCCAATGTAACCATACCATGTGTTAAAACGCTGCGGACATCCATCGCATTAAAAGCCACGATAGTGTCGCGCAATCTTCTGGCAGAAATTCCCGTAATGCTCTGAGCATCCTGATAGGCCTTTACAACTGACTGTTGGGCATCACGCAAGCTGATTATGACTCCTTTTTTAATTCCTCTCGACGGAGCATTTCCAAAACCTATTATATGTACTCCGTCAGGATATCGCGGATCACGTTCAGCAACAATCATCGTGATTTTCGTAGTACCCATACTCAGTCCTACAAGAAGACCGTCAGACTTACCCGGCATTTTTTTCAATTCCTTCTTTCTGTTTCATAATTTTCATGATTATATTTTAAATTATAATTTTCGTAATAAAACTTTTCCTTCATATGTTGCATCAATCACTTTATTACCGCCCTCGCGTAAAGCTCTTTTATAAATTTCTTGTATTATTTCGCCCAAATCCTGCCCCAAATATTTTTCGCGCTGTACATGTATTTCTAAATTTTGTTTAGCGTTGTTAATCTGCAATTTAAATAAATCATATCCGGCGCGTCTCTCCCAAGTTATTTCATTTGCATTTTTAAACCATTCGTAATTTTCAAAATCATTCTGAAACCTTCTCATTATTTCCGTACTGAACGGAGCGCGGAATATTCCATTTAAATTAATCTGTAAATTAAATTCATCTCCAATGTTTGCGCTTTCCGGCAGTTTCCAAATTAATTTATTTTCCTCGCTTTCGTCTGCTAACCACATGCGGCCATCCCGTGAAATGCTCCAGATATGCCCGCGCCATTCTACTTTTAGCCAAGACTGTAAATATTTTATTACTGTTTTTATTTTGCCGGTAAATTTTATTTCAGTTCTCACATTTACGGGAATATCGCGCATTAAAAATTCTTCAAAGCCTTTTGCGTCCCAATATATATAAGGCCAAAATTTTATGCACCTGTTCGGAAAAACTTCCCATAATCTTTTTTCTAATTCGGGGCTGTCAGAAATAATTTCATAATTGCTCAGTGCGAAATATCCTTTATATTCGGCTATTCTGTATATACATCCTAAAATGAACATGATTAAAAAAAATCTTAATCTTAAGTGCATATTTTCACTTCAGGTTCTAATAATATCCCCGTCTGGTTATAAACTTTTTCGCGGCAGATATTTATTAAATTTATTACGTCATTTCCCGAAGCATGGCCGGCATTTATAATAAAATTCGCGTGCTTATAACTTACAACTGCATCGCCAACTCTTAAATTTTTACAGCCTGAAATCTCAAGCAATCTCCCTGCGCTGTCGTTTTCTGGATTTTTAAAAATGCTTCCGGCTGTCCTGCTGCCTAAAGGCTGTTTTTTTCTGCGGTCTCTGTATTCTTTTAATAATTGTTCATTGACAAACCCGCGACCGTATCTAACCACGCACGATAAAATTAACCTGTCGCTGTCACTTAATGAGCAATATCTGTACGAATATTTTATTTTTTCGATCGGCCATTTAATAATATTTCCATCCGGTTCGACGGTCGTAACGCTTTCGAGAAGTTCGCAAAATCCGTGTTCAACTGTCCCGGCATTTCCGTAAATTGCTCCGCCAACAGTTCCGGGAATTCCGTCCATAAATTCCAAGCCTGCAAATTTAGAACCAGTTACATGATTAAGAGGACAACCGGCAAGAGCTTCAGAAGTATAATCGAGGCTATACGAATTAAACATAAAATCCCGCATTGAAATTACTAAACCTTCAATTAAGCCGTCACCAAAAATTAAATTAGTTCCGCCACCTAAAATTGTTATTTTGCATTTTCCGTAACAATATTTATAAATTTCTGCTATTTCTTCTTTCTGCCAGGGCTGAACAAAAAATTCTGCACGGCCTCCGACGTTTAAACTTGTATATTTATCGAGCGGTTCATTTTCGAGTATTTTGGTTCTGCTTGATTCATTGTCCGCGTATTTTTTGGTGATGTCGTTTAAATCTCCCAATAAGCTCATAAAATTTACACCTCATATTGCAAATGTTTTAAAAATAATTCTCCGATCTTATAAACATCTCCTGCGCCCATTGTTAAAACCAAATCTCCGCGCTTAACGACTTGACTTAAAATATTAATAGCGTTATCGAAATTTATTGAGTTTATGTTTTTTCCCAGATTAATAATTTCATCTGAACTTACTCCGCTGATTTCATTTTCACCGGCTGAATAAACTGGCATTAAATAAGCTACATCCGCCAGGCTTAAACCTTGTGCAGTTTCCTTTAAAAATTTTGCTGTTCGTGTAAATCTATGAGGCTGATAAATTAAAATAATTCTTTTGTCCGGGTAAATTGCTTTAACTGCGTTCAGAGTAGCTCTCATTTCCGAAGGGTGGTGCGCATAATCGTCCATTATTATTATTTCGTTATATTCGCCTTTAATTTGCATTCTTCGTTCTGAACCGTGAAAGGTGCGCAAAATTTCTACTGAGCTTTCAAAATCAATATCATTTTCATAAGCTGCTGCAATTGAAGCGAGAGCATTTAAAATATTATGTTCGCCGGAAACATTTAAATTTAATTCTCCAATTTCTGAACCTTCGTGAGAGATTTTGCATTTAATTCCGCCGTGTGAAATATTTTCAATTTCATAAGCTCCCCACTCTAAAGATTTTCCGAAACCATAACGTATAATCGGGCCGATATTTTTGTCGCATGATTCAATAACTTGGCTTGAGCCTTCATCTTCAGCACAAATTATTAAAGGTGACCCGGATTTTCTGCCGTTTGCAAATCTTATAAAAGCCCTCACAAAATCTCCGCGAGTTGGAAAATGATCAACGTGATCCCAATCTGCATTTGTAATAATAGTTGTTGAAGGTGTGAAAAATTCAAAAGAGCCATCGCTTTCATCGAGTTCAGCAATAAAAATTTTACCTTCGCCGGGTATAGCATTAGAACCTAAATCGGGAACATTTGCGCCGATATAAATCGTAGGATTTAAACCAGCACGAGAAAAAATTAATCCAGTCATTGAAGTTGTTGTAGATTTTCCGTGAGCGCCTGCTATTCCGATGCCATTTTTAGAATTAAATAACATGCTCAGAGATAAACCTCTTGAGAAAATTGGGATGCTTAAATTTTTAGCAAAAACGACCTCGTCGCATTCCTGATCGATTGCGCTGCTGCAAATTAAAATTTCTGGATTATATTTTTTTATATGTTCTGGGGAGTGTCCTTTCTCATGAGTAATATTTTCTGCATGATAATACGAAGGCTCTTTTACATCGCAACCGGTTACTTCATGGCCTTCTGCTTGTAATAATTTAGCTAATGCGCTCATACCAGCTCCGGCTAATCCCATTAAATGAACTCTCATAAAAAAAATTCCACCTTCTCGGCAAATAAATGGATTAAATTTTAACATAGTTATAAATTTTCTAAATTTCGATTGATTATTAATAAATACTGACCGTGAAATTTTAATCTGTTATAATTTTCCGGATTTTAAAATTTTATTTATCTTAATTTAACCGGAGGTATTTTAAAAAATGAAAATTGGTTTCATCGGATTAGGTATTATGGGTAAACCTATGGCTAAAAATTTGCTAAAGGCCGGCCACGAGTTAAGAGTATACGACCGCGCAAAAGCTCATGTGGATGAAGTCGTAGAATTTGGCAAAGGGAAAGCTGTAGTTGCTGCGAATGCTGTCGACACTGCTAAAGGTGCAGAACTCGTTTTAACAATGCTTCCGAACTCCCCTCACGTTAAAAGCGTAATGCTCGAAGATGATAAAGTCGCCGAACATATGGAAAAAGGTGCAACATTTATAGACATGTCTTCAATTAATCCTATTGCCAGCCGTGAAATTTCTGAAGAGCTTGCAAAATATGAAATTGAAATGCTCGATGCTCCAGTGAGCGGCGGTGAACCTAAAGCGATCGATGGGACTTTAAGTTTTATGGTCGGCGGTAAAAAAGAAGTTTTCGAAAAATTTAAACCAGTCCTCGAAGCAATGGGATCAAGCATCGTTTTATGCGGTGGAATCGGCGCGGGCAATGTCACAAAATTATGTAATCAAATCGTCGTCGCTGTTAATATTGCTGCAGTGAGTGAAGCTCTTATGTTGGGCAAAAAAGCCGGCGTTAATCCAGATGATATTTATAAAGCAATTCGCGGAGGTTTAGCAGGTTCTACGGTCATGGACGCAAAAGCCCCTATGATCATGGACAGAAATTTTAAGCCGGGTTTTAAAATCGATCTTCACATTAAAGACCTTACGAACGTTATGGACGCTGCTAAGTCTGTAGATTCTCCGATCCCGTTAACGGCGCAAGTTTTCGAAATGATGAAAATTTTACACGGCGATGGTCAAGGCCAGTCTGATCACAGCGCGCTCGCTCTTGTATATGAAAAGATGGCTAACACTCAAATTACTCGCGGATAATTTGTAATTAAATTTTAAATTTTAAATTTTTAAATTAGAGTGATCTCGTAGATTTTTGCGGGATCATTTTTTATTTATTATTTTTGCATTTCACAAATTTTACATATGCAATTAATATAATTTTTTTAAATATTTTAAATTTATGTTTCAGGAGAATTTAATTTTTATGCGCAGAATTTTTTTTATAATGCTTATGCTCTCGGCTGTTTTTAAGCCCGGTTTAATTTTTGCTCAAGATAATATTAATAATATTAATTTGAAGCCCGAAAGTTTGCAGGATATGTCCTTAAGTGAATGCTTAAATATAGCCCTCGAAAATCACCCGTCAATACGAAAATCAAAAAGCGCAAAAGAATCAGCAGCAGTACAATTAGAGCAAATTAAAATTAATAATCGCATGACAATGAATGTAACAGGAAATTTAAATTACAACGGAGATTTTGATGACGCTGGAGACGGCTATCACTCTGAAGGATTGAATTTAAACGCCTCAAAATTAATTTATGACACCGGTAAAAATAAATTGCAGCAAAAAATTAAATATCAATCTTTATTAGGTGCGAATGAAACCGAATTTAATACAAAAATTACCGTCGCTACAAATGCAAGACGCGCATATTATGATTTAGTTCTGAAAAATTTAAATAGAGATGTCGAACAGGAAAAATTAAATAATCTTGAACAACATTTGATCACCGCAAAAGGTTTATACGATGTCGGAAAAAATGCATTTATCGAAATCACCAAAGCTCAATCAGATGTAGCAAGCGCACGAGTCTCGTTATTGAAATCAGAGAATGATATTTTAATCTCCCGTGAAGCTTTACGAGTAGCGATGGGACTGGATATTAACGACCCTTTTAAAATAAATTTATCGACTGGATTATTTTTGCCTGCTCCTGTTCCGGAAATTGACGAGCTTATAAAAATTGCTTTGAACGACAGACCGGATTATAAAAAATTACTGCACGATGTTGAAGGCGGAAAATTATCAATAACCGAAGCAGCCCGCACGAGTTCGCCGACTTTAAACGGTTCAATAGGGAGCGGAATTTCAAAACGTGAAGGAGATTCTTCAACAAATAATTATAATTTCGGTTTAAGTTTAAATATTCCGGTTGTGGATGCTGGAGCAAAAAAATCCGCAGTAAATCTCGCAAAGTCTGAATTAAATCAAATTAACGCCGATGTTGACGCGTTGAGACAAAATATAATTTATTCTGTTAGGAGTGCTTCATTATCGTTAAAAAATGCTGTTGATCGCGTTAGGTCTTCTGAATTAAGCGTGAAATATGCTCAAGAAAATTTAGAATTGGCTCGCGGCCGTTATGAAGTAGGAGTGGGCGATGCTTTGGAATTGAGTGATGCTGTTTCAAATTTAGCTGAAGCGAGATATACATATTATCAAGCGTTATACGATTCGCAGTCAGCACTCTCAGATTTATACGAAGCGTTAGGACATTTGCCAGAAGAGATTTAAATAATAAAAATAAAATTGTTGAGACTGGAGGAAATAAAAAAAGTGAGCATAATAGATTTACATATACACAGCAATAATTCAGATGGGACGGATGATGTTGAGACGCTGTTAAATAAAATCAGCATGGCCGAAATAAAAATTTTTGCGTTGTGCGATCATGATACTATTACGGGCGTCCAGAAAATTAATAATATGAGCATAAATGAAAATAAAAATATTCCCGGATTTATTCGCGGTATAGAGTTCACGTGCAAAACAGAAAATTTTAAATGTCATATTTTGGGATTGAATTACGATGAGAATAATATTTATTTCAAGAAAGCTATTGATGCCGGCGAAAATTTGAGACAGAATAAATTTCATGAGCGTATAAATTTTTTACGTGATGAATTTAAAATTAATTTTACTGATTTCGAAATAAACGAATTATTAAAAGTTCCGGGAGTTGGGAAACTTCATTTAGGAAATTTACTCGTTAAAAAAGGTTTAGCTAGTACGGCATTTGAAGCAATGGAAAAATTTATAGACCGAATTAAAACAGGTCATGAAAGGTTACACGCAAGTTTTATTATTGATGCAATTTTGAAAGCTGGCGGCGTTCCAGTTTGGGCGCATCCGTTGGGAGGAATCCGCGAGACAGAACCGGATGAAGCTACGTTCAGAAAAAATCTTAATGAATTAATTTCATATGGTTTAAAGGGTTTAGAGTGTTATTACTCAAAATATGAATTTTCAAAATGTAAATGGCTCGATGAAGTAGCGCGCTCGAAAAAATTATTTATTTCCGGCGGGAGCGATTATCACGGAGCTAATAAAAAAATTCCTTTGGGACGTTTGAACGCTGATGAAAAAAATATTAATCCAGAAAATTTAACGATACTTGAGAATTTTAATTTTAATTTAAATTGAGGTGTAAAAAAAATTAAATGGCTGGACTAAAAAAATTATTAATTTTGGCGGTAATTTGCGGAATATTTTACGGAATATATATTTTTTTCTTTCATGATGAGCCTGTCATGTATGATTTAACGACTTCTAAAATTTCGCGCGGTGATATTACTTCGACTGTTACCGCAACTGGAGAATTAAACGCGATAAGTGTTGTAGATGTTGGGACACAAGTTTCCGGGACTGTTCAGGAAATTTATGTAGATTTTAATTCACGCGTGAAGGCCGGGCAGTTAATAGCGTTAATAGATCCATCGGTTTTGCAGTTAACTTTGAATGAAGCTCAAGCGAGTTTATCAGTTTACGAGGCTGGTGTTATAAGTGCGCAGGCTTCGCTTGCAGAATCAGAACGGGAATTTAAACGCAACAAGGAATTATTTGACCGCAAATTAATAGCCCGCAGCGAAGTTGATACCAGTGAAACGGATGTCGTTTTGAAGAGAGCAGCATTGAACGAAGCAAAATCGCGTGTAGTTCAAGCAAAAGCCGCCGTAAATCGTGCGAAAACAAATTTAAATTACACTCGCATTACTTCGCCTGTCAATGGTGTAGTTATAGATCGTCAAGTTGATGCAGGTCAAACGGTTGCCGCGAGTTATCAAACTCCTACGTTATTCCAAATAGCAGAAGATTTAACGAGAATGCAAATTGAAACAAAAGTTGATGAAGCTGACATCGGTTCAGTCGAAGAAGGACAAAACGTAACGTTTAGAGTGGATGCATTTCCTGATGTTAAATTTAACGGGAAAGTTGTGCAGGTTAGAATAGCTCCGAGCACTTCGGATAATGTCGTGACGTACACAGTAATAATTCATGTTGATAACCAGGAATTAAAATTAAAACCCGGAATGACGGCAAATGTTTCGATTGAGACGGCTCACGCTGAAAATGTTTTGAGGATTCCTGTTGCTGCATTGAGGTTTACGCCTCCTGAAGATTTGTTAAACACGATTTCATTCGATGCGGAAATATTGACCCAGAAAAAAAATTTAAATTCCGGGACTGTTTGGCCTTCACGTGATGGATTTTTGATGCCGCCTGTTTATGTTACGACTGGAATAACTGACAGTAAATGGGTTGAACTTGTGAGCGAAAATCCTGCGCGCCCCGTAATCCCCGAAAAATTCAGACGCAATACTGACAATGAAATTAAGCGAGACAAACCAAAAAATATTTTACGCGACGACACAGAACTTGTAATAAATGCTAAAGCTGGAACAAAAAATAAAACTTCGGGCGGATTATTTGGCGGAGGCGGAAGGCGAGGACCTGGACCGAGATAAATTTAAAAGCGATCCCCAGTTAAAAATTTATGCTGGGGATTTAATTTTTTCTGCTAGAATTGATTTCAGCATGTCGAGACAAGAGAGAATACTATATAAAAGCCAATAAAATTTATTTTGAGTAACATAATTTCTGAAAACGTATATTTGAGATTGTCTTGATATATTGTGCTTATGATATATGTCTAGTAATTTTTTATTCCTATAAAATTCTGATCTATGGGCGTGATGGTGTATAAATTTTATTTTTATGCAAACACCTATTTTTTTGTTAATTCTTTCTAACTTATATGCTAGAACTTCTTCCTCTCCGTACATAAATAAATTTTCATCAAACATTCCTATTTTTAAAAAATCCTGCGACCTGATAAAAAATAAACTGCCTTCCACCGCCCAAACATGAATTAAATTTTTATTTTCGTATTGTGCATTATTAATTTTTTCATTCTAGATTTGAAATGCCAATTATATCCGGGTTAAAATTTTCAATTAAGTATCTTGCACCGAAATTATTCCCGTAAGAATACCCGCCGTTTTTGGGAGATAATAAAATTTTTATTTTGTCGGATTGGAATTTTAATAATTTTTTGTACGAGTCATCCGTTGAACAGTTATCAACGACCACAATATGATCGAGTTGATCATAATTTTTTATTGCTTCAATTAATTTTATAGTTGTATCGGAGTCATTATAATTCAAAATCACAAGACCGCATTTTAACATTTTACGGCCTCACGAAAATCTGAATTTATAAAAGTGTATAAATTACCTAACTGGTAACTGGATTAAAGCACAGTTATTCAATTTTGTCAACCCCTTTAATATTTATTTTCTTTTGAAATTATATCACTAAAATTTAAATTATTTAAAAATCCCCCCAAATTTTAATTTTTTCAGAGGGATTAATCAAATTTAATTTTAAAATTTATTCGTCAACTTCAACATTAATTTTTAATTCGTCAAGTCGTGCCTGCTCAACTTCATCGGGCGCTCCAGATAATAAACACTGAGCTTTTTGTGTTTTCGGAAATGCCATAACATCACGTATAGAATTACCTCCGCATAATAACATTACAAGCCTGTCAACTCCCAAAGCTAAACCGCCATGAGGTGGAGTCCCGTACGATAACGCCTCAAGAAAAAATCCAAATCTCCTTTTTGCCTCTTCTGGTGTAATATTTAATCTCTTGAATACTCGCGCCTGAACTTCAGGATCATGTATTCTGATCGAACCTCCGCCGACTTCATTGCCGTTCAAAACGCAGTCATATGCTCGCGCTAAAGCATTAGCCGGATCATTTTCCATCATGTACGGATCTTCGTCCAAAACTGGCGATGTAAATGGATGGTGCATCGCTTCCCAGCGGTTTTCATCTTTGTTCCATTCGAGAAGCGGAAATCTCGTAACCCATAAAAATTTCCAATTGTTGGGAGAATTATTAAAAAATTTTTCTGACTTCTTACCTAATTCAAGCCGCAACGTCCCTAAAATTTCGCAGGCTTTCGCTCTTGATTCATGTGCCGCTAAAAATATCGCGTCGCCGGGTTCAAGTCCTGAAAGTTCTTTTACTTTGTTCACTTCGTCCGAACTTAAAAATTTTACGAGCGGTCCTTTTATTTCTCCGTCCTTGTATAAAAAATTCGCTAAACCAGATAAACCTAATTTTATCGCACGAGCTTCCAGATCCATTATTTCTTTACGCGATAAATTTGCTCCGCCGGGAAGTCTTAAACCTCTCACAACTCCACCAGCTGCCAAAATTTTTTTAAACGGTTCAAACCCGGAATTTTTAAACGCTTCTGCTACGTCGCATAATTCAAGATTTATTCTCAAATCAGGTTTATCGCTTCCGTATTTGTCCATCGCGTCCCAATATTGTAAACGTAAAAAAGGCGTTGGGATTTCAACATTTAAAATTTCTTTAAATAACCCCTTCATATAGTCCTCAATTAATTTCATAATATCCTCTTCGACTATATAACTCATTTCAATATCAATTTGCGTAAATTCCGGTTGCCTGTCCGCACGCAAATCTTCATCCCTGAAACATCTCGCAATCTGATAATAACGATCAAAACCGCTGATCATTAAAATTTGTTTGAATAATTGCGGCGATTGCGGAAGAGCGTAAAATGTTCCGGGATTTACCCGGCTCGGCACTAAATAATCCCGCGCACCTTCCGGCGTTGCTTTCGTCAACATTGGCGTTTCAAGTTCTACAAAATCACGATCTCCCAAAAATTTCCTGGTGAAAGCATTTATTTTTGCTCTCGTGCGCATGTTATATTGCATTTTCTCGCGACGCATATCCAAATAACGATATTTGAGCCTGATATTTTCATCTACGTTTTCCGTAGCATCTCCAACTTCAAACGGTAAAGGCTTCGACTTCGATAAAATTAAAAAATCGCTGGCAACAATTTCTATATTTCCCGTTTTAATTTCAGGGTTCTCCGTTCCTTCCGGACGAATGCGCATTTTACCTTTTACGGCGATACAGTCCTCATTACGCAAACTCGCGGCCAACTTATGAATTTCTCCGGCCTCTGGATTAAAAACAATTTGAATTAATCCGGTCCAGTCCCATATTTCAATAAAAATTATTCCGCCTAAATCTCTGCGCGCTCTCACCCAACCATTTGCGCGGACTTCTTGCCCTGCATCGGACTCGGTAAATTTTCCGCATAAATTTGTCCTCTGCCATGACGCGTCAAATATTCTACTCATAATTTTTTTATTTGATTCCTTTCAGTGTGAATTATTTATTTAATTTATTTATTTATATTTAAAATTTTATTTTATTTTTATTTTTATTTCGCAAATTTCCTGCGCGATAATATTCCCCATAATTCTTCATGAGCATTGAAAAATATTTTTTTGCCGCTTACAAATTTTCCGATTACGCTCGAATTTATTCCGGCTGATTTTAATTTACTCTGAGCATCTTTAATTTTATTTTCAGGAATCGAAGCTATTAACATCCCAGATGAAATTAAATTTAACGGCTCAAAATTTAATTCTTTAGCTGCCCTGATTGTAAATTCATCAATCGGAATATTATTTTTTTCGAGTTCAACCCCTAAACCTGAAGCGGCACATATTTCATATAAAGCTCCGTTTATTCCGCCTTCTGTAGGATCGTGCATATAATTTGCAAATTCCCGTAATATTTTGGCGGCCGGAACAACTGATAAATTTTCACTCCATGATCTTATTAAATTTATTTCGTCAGAATTAAAAATTTTTGCGAACAGATCCGCTCTGTCATTTGCGATAATGCTCATACCTTCAAGACCTGCATGGCCGGTTATTAAAATTAAATCTCCGTCTGAAATATTTTTCACGCTGAATTTATATTCTGTTATTCCGAACATTGTCCCGGAAATTACTGGCTGTGAATATCTGTCAGTCATTTCAGTATGTCCGCCTGCTACAGCGATGCCCATTTCTGAACAGGTTTTATTAATTTCCCTCATGATCCTCTCAACTTGTAAAACTCCTCCGGCTTCAGGAATTATCAGCGTTACGATCAGCCACATGGGATCAGCACCTTTACATGCTACATCATTGGCATTAACTTGAACCAATAATCTACCGGAATTTTTTTCAGCTCCAACGATCGGATCAGATGCTATAACGAGCAATCCGGCAGGAATTTTTATCAACGCGGCATCTTCAGCAAGTCCACCGCCAATTATTAAATCTTCGCGTTCAGCTCCAATATAAGATAATACGCTCTTCTGTAATATATCCGGCTGCAATTTTCCCGGCATTTAATTATTTTCACTCCCGTATAAAACTTTTATCAAAAATTCTCCGCCAATTTCGAGACCTCGTAAAGACGGACGGCTTAAATATTTTTCCGGCATTTCATAAATTTTTATATTTCTTGATTCCAATGCTTTAAACCAGCTGCGTAATTTAAAATCTTTTAAGCTCGTGTTATTCATTGCTCCCGTTTGAATAATATATACGTCTAAATTTTCGTCAAGTGATTTTAACACACGCTCAACTCCAAAAGAGGCAATATTACTATTTGGGCTTAAAGGTTTAGCGTCATGAGCTGTATTGACTGCGCCAACGAGTTTTATTAAATTAGCGGCCCAAGAATTTGGTGAACAAGTATGAATTTCTCTTGATGTAGATTCAACGAAGATTTTAAAATTTTTATGATGTTCCGGAATTTTTGAGAGCAAATTATTTTTTATGCTGTTAAATTTATTTATTGCGTGTTCTGGATTTAAATTTAAAACCTGCGCGAGATTAATTAAATATTCCTCGAAATTATTCCAGCTTGGGGGATCGAGAATAATAATTTTAATTCCGGTTCTGCCCAAAATATTTTTTAAATCCGGGTTAATTCTGTCGGTTAAACTTCGCATAATCAGAATATCCGGTTTCAGTGCAATAATTTTTTCCGGACCAGTTCTCAACGGTATACGCGGTAAATCTGGCAATAACTCCGGGTCATCATTTTCGGAGAGTGCGATCAAAAATTTTTCACCGCCGAGAGCGCAAATATTATCAGAATGTCCGGGATATAAAGAAATTACGCGCAAATCTCCGGAGCTGCATTCTGATGAAATTGACGAAAACACGAAAAGTGTAAGCGCTAAAAAAAATATTTTCAAATTGCGAGCCATATTAAACCACCTGATTTATTTTTATATTCTTCAAAATTTACGTTATATAAATCTTTTAAAATATTCGCGTTTAAATTTTTTCCGTTAAATAATAATTTTCCATTCTTCAGCCCAATATAATAATCCGAAAATCCCGCCGAGATATTTAAATCATGAACAGCAGCAATTATAATTTTCCCGTTGTTAGCGAGTTCACGCAAAATTTTAAATACTTTCAAAGATTTATCAGGGTCGAGTGCGCTTGTAGGTTCATCGAGTAAAATTATTTGAGTCTCTTGAGCCAGAACACCAGCAAATAAAATTAATTGTTTTTCGCCGTCAGAAAGTGTCATGATGTTACGTAATAAAAATTTCTCGACTCCTGCGATTTTCGCTGAATTTAAAATTATTTGTTCGTCTTGAGAGTTTAAGCCGGAAAATAAATTTTTTAAGTGTAATCTGCTCATTGAAATTATTTCTTTTACGTTGAACGGGTGAACGGGATTAAAATTTTTAGATGACTGCATTAAAGTTATATAGCCTGCTAAATTTCTGCGTGAATAATTTTTGATTTCGACATTATTTAATTTGATGCTGCCTGAATATTTTTGCAGACCTGTTAAAGCTCTTAAAAGTGTAGTTTTCCCGGAACCATTTTGACCGATCAACGAAATAAAAGCGCCATCCGGAAAATTTAAATTTAAATTGATGTCATATAAAATATTTTTAACGCATAAATTTTTTATTTCGAACGAGAATTTTTTTAACATTAACCGATCAAATTAAAATCCAAAACTCTTTTAATAAATATATTCCGCCTAAAATTAAAGCTATACCGCAAATTATATTTAATATTTTTATTTTGCTACTCTCCAATAATTTCGTGAAAGTCTGCGAAAAAATCCCGGCTAATATTAATACGAAACTGTAACCAAGCGCGTAAATTAAAATTAATAATACTGATTCAAAAAATTTTAAACTCATTGCGATGCTCAAAACCGGACTTATATAAGCTATGTTGCACGGCCCAATCGCTAAACCCGAAATTATTCCCAAAAATATCGCGCCTTTAATATTTTGAGATTCCGTGCCGTTGCCACCAGAACCAAACGCAAAAAATTTTAATTTAATTATTCCGGCCATGTGAAGCCCCATCAAAATAAAAATTAAACTCGTCAGAAGCGTCAAAAATTTTTCATAACCCCCAAGTAAATAGCCCACTCCAGATGTTACAAACGCAACCAGAATTAAATTTAAAATTATTCCGGAACAAAACGCGCACGAAATTTTAAACGCTTGAAATTTTGAAGGCTCATCAGTATTTGAAATATATCCGACAACTAAAGGCACGATCGAAATTCCGCACGGACTTAAAATAACGCTGGCGATTCCCCATAAAAATACCCCTAAAAATTTTATATATCCAGATAAAAATATTAAATCGAAAATTTGATCAAGCATTTTAAATTAAATTACACCGCCATTTTTTATTTTATATATTACATAAAGCACAAAATATAAAATTTGTAAATCAGCATTTTTTACTATTGTCAATTAAAATTTTCGGCGTAATATTTCACGCGCTGAATTGATTAGCACTCTTTAATATTTGGTGCTAAAAATGAATTAAAATGATTTGAGATTTAAAAATAAGATTTGAATATAAAAATTTTGTTACGGAGGAATTTTAAAAATGAAACTTAAACCATTAGGCGACAGAATAGTTGTAAAAGTTTTGACACGCGAAGAAAAAACTAAAGGCGGAATAGTTTTGCCCGATACAGCTAAAGAAAAACCGACAGAAGGCGAAGTAATTGCAGTTGGTTCAGGCAAAGTTCTCGATAACGGACAGAAGCAGCCGGTTGAATTAAAAGTCGGCGACAGAATTATTTTCAGCAAATACGCCGGAACTGAAGTAAAAATTGATGGTGAAGAGCTTGTAATTTTCAGTGAGCGCGATGTATTAGCAATAATTGAGAAATAAAATAATTTTAGAATTTTACAGAGAGATTTAATATAAAAATTTAAGGAGAATTAAAAATATTATGGCTAAAATATTATCATTTGGAGAAGAAGCCCGCAGAGCAATGTTGCGCGGGATCGATAAAGTAGCGGATACAGTAGGAGTAACTCTCGGACCTAAAGGTCGTAACGTTGTGCTTGAAAAAAAATACGGTTCACCCACAATTACAAATGACGGCGTTACAATCGCTAAAGAAATAGAGCTTGAAGATCCTTTTGAGAATGCAGGCGCACAATTATTAAAAGAGGTCGCATCAAAAACAAATGACATCGCCGGAGACGGAACTACAACAGCTACAATTTTTTCACGCGCAATCATCCGCGAAGGAATGAAAAATGTTGCAGCAGGTGCTAACGGAATGTTAATGCGTCAAGGAATTGAAAAAGCGATCGATTTTGTAGTTGACGAATTGAAAAAACAATCAACGCCGGTTAAAGAAAAAGAAAAAATTGCTCAGGTCGCATCAATTTCTGCAAATGATTCAAGAGTTGGCGCGTTAATTTCTGAAGCAATGAACAAAGTCGGCGAAGATGGAGTAATCACGATCGAAGATTCTCAGACCGTCGGGACAACTCTCGAAATGGTTGAGGGTTTGCAATTCGATAAAGGTTATATTAGTCCTTATATGGTTACCGACAGCGAACGCATGGAAACAAGTTTTGATGACGCATATATTTTGATTCATGATGCGAAGATCAGCAACATAAAAGATTTATTGCCAGTTCTTGAAAAAGTTGTACAGACCGGCAAACCGTTATTAATTATTGCTGAAGATGTTGACGGAGAAGCGCTCGCCACGTTAGTCGTTAATAAACTTCGCGGAGTTATGCAAGTTGCAGCGGTGAAAGCTCCCGGATTTGGCGACAGACGTAAAGCAATGTTACAGGACATCGCGATCGTTACAGGCGGAACTGTTATCAGTGAAGAGGTCGGCTTAAAATTTGAGAACGCAGAATTAAACATGTTAGGCCGTGCGAAAAAAGTTGTGATCACAAAAGAAGATACAACAATTACTCAGGGCGCAGGAAATTCCGAAGAAATTCGTAAACGCGCCGCACAAATTCGCAGAGAGATCGAGGACTCGACATCGGATTATGATAAAGAAAAATTACATGAGCGTCTTGCAAAATTGGTTGGCGGTGTGGCAGTTATTCAAGTTGGATCGGCGACCGAAACCGAACAGAAAGAATTAAAGCACAGAATCGAAGACGCATTAAACGCGACTCGTGCAGCAGTTGAAGAAGGTATTGTCGCGGGCGGTGGTGTAGCAGCTTTAAATTGTTCCGTAGCGCTTGAGCCTTTCGTAGAAAAATTATCAGGTGATGTCAGAACTGGTGCGAGGATTGTATTAGACGCTTTAAAAGCTCCGTTATATTTGATCGCTGAAAATGCTGGCTATCAGGGAGATGTAGTTGTGGAACGCGTGAGAAGCGAAAAACCAGGACACGGATTAAATGCAGCGACTGGCGAATATACTGACATGGTAGCAGCTGGGATTATTGATCCCGTTAAGGTAACTCGTTCAGCTTTACAGAATGCTGGTTCGATCGCGGCGATGGTCTTAACGACTGAAGCAATTGTCGCAGATAAACCGGAAAAGAAGGACGCAGCTCCAGCGATGCCCGGCGGTGGTATGGGCGGAATGGACGGAATGTATTAAGTTAAGATTTAAATTTAAATTTGATTGTGAATTAAAAATTTTTTCCCTGATCGAACATTTAAACGGTCAGGGATTTTTTTTGCATAAAATTAATTTTGATTATAAATAATTTTTCCTACGTATTCGGCGATCTTTAAATCTTCTTCGGTGTTGATGTCGACTGCTTCAAATTTATTTATTATGTGCACGTAAGGATTTTTCCCAATTCTGCAACGATAGCGATTTAACGAAAATTTAGAAATTCCATAAAGCCCGGTGCTCTCTTCGATTATTGGTGTCATGTCCTGACTGCGTGGCAAAATTCCAGGCCGATAATTTACGGGAATCCCATTGAACCAATAAAACCCATAATTTGAAGTTGCCGTAAAACATGAATCATATTCTTCACTTGAAGTTAATTTTTCAAAACAAATTTTAATCGTTTCAGGTTTCATATATGGAGCTGTTGCGAACGCCTGAAAATAATAATCATATTCCGGGAATTTTTCATAATGGTAAATTAATAAATCGTTTCCGTTTGCTGTGTTTAAAGCTAATTCGGGTTTACGTTCGATTATATGAAATCCTTTTTTAAAAGCATAGTCCGCGATCTCCTGAGAATTTGTATCAATATAAATTTCATCGAACACTTCAGCATCAATTACGTTATTGCAAATATATTCATATAATTTTTTGCCGTTGAGCATTCTGAAATTTTTTCCCGGTACTCTTTCGGAATTTGATTTTATCGGAATAAAACACGCTGTCCTCATGAGATCGCCCCCAGAAATTTAAAAAGTTCACGGAAGCAATTAAAAATAAAATATTTCAGAACATAATTAACGACAAGACAAGACAAGACAAGACAAGACAAGACAAGACAAGACAAGACAAGACAAGGATACGCGCTCAAAATATTTTGTCAACCCCTTAAATTTTTGTAGTTCAACAAGATTTTAACACGGTTTTATAAATTTATTTTCCGTTCAAAACTTCCTGATATATTTCATAAATTTCATCGGTATTTTTCTCCAGCGGAAAATTTTTTACGGCATGATCGCGGGCATTTTGACCCATTGAAATAATTTTTTCAGGCTGTTTTATAAATTCGTAATACATAATGTCGGACAATCTCTGAGCATCATCAAGATCGCAAATAAATCCCGTTCCATCAGAGATAATTTCAGGTGTAGCTCCAGTATTAACGCCAATAACGGGCATATAATTTAACATGTATTCAACTGTCACGCGCCCGAACGCTTCGGATTTTGAGAGCATTAAACCAACGTCCATATTTTTTAAAATTTCCTGAATGTCCGATCTGAAGCCCCAAAATTTTACGCAGTCATTTAAATTATTTTCGTGCACAAAATTTTTTAACAGCGCTTCGTCTCCTCCTTCGCCAATAAAATTTAAAATAAAATTATTATTTCTTTCGCGTAATATTTTGCAAGCACGTAACGCCATAATTTGATTTTTCCCATTACATAACATTCCGGCCATACAAAAATTTATTTTGAGATTGTATTTTTTATGATATTCCGTGTTTATCTTTATGCCATTATAAATAATTTTAATATTTTCTTCGTCACAGAGCCTCATATATTTAGCGTAATAGTCGTAAACATCCCGTGATATTGCAATTAATTTATTTGCGCGGTTAAATTTTGCTGTTACAATTTTCTTATTTTTCACGAAATGTAATCCATAATCTTTTAATCCGTATTCCCGTAAATGCCAAACGTGCGGAATATTTAATTTTTGTGCTATTACATCTCCAATGTCCGTAACGGATGAATTTGAGTGAACTAAATTAAATTTTTTGTCTGCGAAATATTTTAAAATTCTTGCGTAATAAAATTTATTAAAAATATTTTTAACTTTGGATTTTATTTTGTCCTTAAAATTTTCTCCGCAGTACCACCAGTAATGAGGCATGACGACAACTTCAATATTATTTCTGCGACATTCTTCGGCAACAGTTCCCTCACCTTTCACTAAAATGCACGGTTCAATTTTATATCTTGCTTTCATGTCTAAAACCATATTCCAACATGCCAACGCAGCACCGCCGGTTAAATTTTCCCAATGACAAATATAGAGAACTCTCATTTAAAAAAGTCCTCCGGGAAATATATTATTTAATTTATTTAATTTTAATTTTAATTCTGGTTTTAAATTTGGATTGTGTTTTGAGAATAGTTCAGCCGATAAACGATAAACGATAAACGATAAACGATAAACGATAAACGATTTTACAGCCTCGATCATCTTTGTCAACCCCTTAATTTTTTTGATTTTGGTTCAGCAAAATTTTAGCATGTTCAAGAGCCTCTGTCATTTCTGGTAAACCTGATAACATCCGAGCAATTTCATATATACGATCATGGCCGGAAATATTTTTTATTTGAGATTCATTTTTAACGCGCTGTATTAATATGTGAAAATCTCCAAGCGCCGCAATTGATGCTTCATGCGTTACGAGTATTACCTGAGATTTATACGACAATTTTTTTAATTCCATTCCCGTTAATACTGCTGCATGTCCGCCAAGTCCCGCTTCAACTTCATCAAAAATTAAAACCGGCGTTAACCATTCATCCGGCAGCGAAATTTGTAAAGCCAATAATAACCTGCTCAATTCTCCGCCTGAAGCAATTTTTTCAACTTTTCCAGACCGCACCCCGTCAGTTAAATTAAATTCTATTTCGTCAGCTCCGTTATTTCGCAATTTCTGCAGGCCGTTAAAATTTATATTAAAAATTATTTCGTTCATTCCTAATTCTTGTAAAATTTTATTTACCCGTTCTGATAATTTTAGGGCGCATTCCTGCCGGGCTTTTCTGATTTCCATTGCTAAATAATTCGCTCGCCGTTTTAAATCGTTTGAACGTAAATTTAAATTTTGAAGTTCCGTGTAACTTTTTTCCAGCCATTCCAAATTTTTATATATTCCGTCGCTATATAAAATTAATTCTTCTTCGTTATGTCGTCCGCTCAACCTTTTTAATTTTCGTAATGCTCCGAGCCTGTTTTCTAATTTTTCACGTAAAATTTTATCCTGCTGAATTTCATTTTTTATTTTGCCCGAAATTTTTAAGCCGTCATTTAAATTATTAATTGCTTCCCGTAAATTTTCGCTGACATTTTCCGGCATAAATTCAAATAAATTTTCATATTCATTCGCCAAATTATTTAACAAGCCATCGCCGGATAAACCTCCAGTCAAAATATTTATGCTCTGTAAAGCGCGTTCACGGGTTAAAATTTTATGGGTTATCTCAGTTAAATTTATTTCCAAATTATTTTCTAATCCAGGTTCAGGCCGGCAAATTTTTATTAATTCAAATATATCCTTTGCATTTGAATATTCTTTTTCAATTTCTGCACGCTGCTTTTTTAACGCTCTCAAATTTCTTACACATTCCCGCGCCTCATCAAACACATGACCAAATTCATTTAATATTTCACGTGACTTTAACGGCAAACACGCATCCAACATCATTAACTGACGATCCGCGTCCAATAATTCGAGCTGTGCAAATTGGCTCTGAATGCGCATTAATTTATTTACTTGCTGCGAGCATTCGTTTAAACCGGAATTAATATTATTAATTTTTATTCGCGATCGTCCGGTGTTTAATATTTCACGTGAAATTTTTTTATTGTCCGAAAATTCTGCGCAAACATATCCCGAACTTTCTCCGGCTCTTATATATTTTGCTCCACCGCGTAAACCTGTTATTAATTCGAGGGCGCGTATTATGCTGGATTTTCCTGCACCGCTTTCGCCGGTTATAACGTTGAGGCCGGAATTAAAATTTATTTCTGCTTCACTTATTCCGCCAATATTTTTTATTACGAGTTTTTTAAGCATTAAAATTTAAACCTTTATTGAACGCTTGACCCCAGCCTAATTTTTCGCGGACTATATCCAAAAAATTTTTACCGGGCAAAACAGCAGTACGAATTTTACGCGACTTTGATAATTTTATCTCGATGCTGTCACCTGGAAATATTTCGTATGCTAGCTGTCCGTCCTGAGTTAGCATTACATCCCTTGAGATTCCGCGAGGAATTAATTTTATGCTGTCATTCTCCGAAGCAATTAACGGCCTCGAATATAAAGTATGTGCGCATAACGGAGCTAATAATATAGCTGACATTTCTGGCGGAAGAATCGGACCTCCTGCTGATAATGCGTAAGCTGTTGAACCCGTCGGAGTTGAAATTATTACGCCATCCGCAGGCAGCACGCAAAAAAATTTATCGTTGAATTTTATTTCTATATTTAATAATCTCGCTATAGCATTGGTGTTTAAAACTACATCGTTTAATGCGTATAACCTATGCCCGGAACCATCAGCCCTCGAAATTTCACAGCGCAAGACACGACGCTCTAAAATATTAAAATTATCGTTCAAAATTTCCTGAATGTCGTTTATTGCTTCATCGGAACGGCTCGAAGCTAAAAAACCTAAATGCCCCATATTAATGCCGTGTAAAATTATTTCAGTTCCAAGAACGTAACGGGCAGCACGCAAAAAAGTTCCATCGCCTCCGATGACTATAGCAATTTTTACGCTCTTCAGCCATTCATCATCGTCATATCCTGCTACAGTTAAAACGCTGGCTTCCTGGTGAGGCAACATGAAATTAAAATTATTATTATTTGCCCAGTCTAAAATTTCACGCGCCATGTTTACCGCTTCGGGCTTTCGTAAATTTATTATCATTCCCAGATTATTCATTTTTTAAATAATTTAATTCTCCCGTTTTCATTCGTGAAATTTGCTCACTTGTATTCCTGTATTATTTTGGTAACGTCCTTTATAATTTTCATATGGTTCGGTTATAGTGTGATAATAAATCTGAGCTATCTCAACCCCAGCGTAAATTTTAACCGGCTGTACGCAAAATAATTCAAGCGTCCAATATCCTGAGAACCCTACATCACCAAATCCCGCCGTTACATGTATGCAAATTCCCAAACGTCCAACAGATGAACGCCCCTCTAACATCGGTATAAATTTTTCAGTTTTAGTATATTCAACTGTACGCCCCAAATATAAAACGCCAGGCTGCATTAAAAGTCCTTCGGGCGGAATCAAAATTTTATGTGCAGAATTTAATTTTTTCATGTCTAAAATTTTTTCGTCATATATTAAAATTTCGTTATGTAACGATAAATTATAACTGTTTGGATTTATTCGGGATTCGTTGAACGGGTTAATAATAATTTCATGGCCGATTCTTTTTTTTATTTCCAGTCCTGATAATATCAATTTTAGATGTAGCCCCCTAAATTTTTTACGCTGATATAATATTATAAATTTTAATTCAAATAGAAAGGCTCTCAATGAAAAAAAATCTTACAGTTAAAGAAGTAAAACAACTTTTAAAAGATAACGCATTTAATGCTGTCGGAATATTATCGAAGCTCACAAGGCGTAAAGATAAAAACGGTAATCCATTTTGGGAGATAACTATAAGCGATCAGACCGGCGACCTTGACGGAAAAGTTTGGCAAAATTCCAACTGGTGGAGCTTGGAAGATAATAATAAAATCCCTCTCGATCCAGAAAATTTAATGATCGGTTCAAGTGTAGGCGTTCAGGGTAAAGTCGCGGAATTTCGTGACATGATTCAATTTAATTTTAACGATGTGTTTTATTTGGATCAGGATAAATATCCGCCGCAAAATTTTTCAAGGCATTCTGCATTAAAATTTGAATTTCTCGAAATAGAATTTAACAAAATTATTGATGAAGTTTCAGAGCCGTTACATTCATTTTTGAGCGCAGTATTTTTTAAACATGGTTTATGGAATGATTTTAAAATTTGGCCGGCTGCAGTTTCTTTGCATCATGCTTATTCCGGCGGGTTGCTGGAGCATTCTTTGTCCGTTGCGATTGGTGCGCGTGATATAGCGAAACATTATAAATATTTTAATATTCCAATTGATATAAATCTCGTGATAGCTGGAGCACTTTTGCACGACATCGGAAAAATTGAAATGTATACGGCAAGTTCTACACCTCTCGTTACAACAGAAGGAAACATGATCGAGCACATAATTTTAGGGCATCATAAATTTATGACTTTAGCCGAAATTGAAAAGCTCGACAAAAAATATACTTTAGCGATCGCTCACATAATAGTTTCACATCACGGCAGGCGCGAATACGGAAGCCCGGTTTTACCAGCGATGCCGGAAGCTATGATAATAAGTGCGGCGGATGATTTGGATTTTAAATTGTCATATTGGTCGAATCAAATCGAAAGTTTAAACGAACAAAACGATGTGACGGATTTTTTACCAATGATAGAGCGCAGATTATGGCGGGGAATTTAATTTAATGAGTTACGCTCTAAAAATTTCAAAGGATCATGACGGCCGGAGATTAGACAGAACGTTACGAACAATTTTTAAATATGTCCCGTTAAATGAGATCATGAAAGCTATACGAAAGGGCGAAATAAGAATTAACGGCGTGAAAGTTCGTGAACCTGGTCAGCATATTTCAGCAGGTGATGAGCTTTTAACTTCATGGCCGATTAAAGAGGAAGAGCAGGCAAAAATTTTTAAATATGATGATCTCGGCAGAATTAAAATAATTTATCAGGACGAAAATTTAATTTTACTGAACAAACCGGCCGGAATTTTAGTACAGCCGGATATTTCGGGAGGTGACAGCGTTATTACTCGCGTGTGGGGCGTTTTTAATTCAAAATCTCCTGCAGCAGTTCACAGATTAGACCGAAACACTACGGGAATTTTATGCGTTGCGTTAAACGGCATGGCGTTAAGGGCTTTGGAAAAAATTTTTAAGGATCGCACAATAAATAAAAAATATTTGGCAATCGTTGACGGTGAAATTAATAATAATATTATTGAGATTGATGCGCCATTGTTAAAGGATTCTGAAAAAAATACTGTTACAGTTTCGCACGAAAAAGGTTTAAAAGCAGTATCACGAGTAAAAAAATTATGCGGAGATGAAAAATTTACACTTGTTGAAATCGAATTATTGACCGGCAGAACTCATCAAGCTCGCGTACACATGTCATATATAAAACATCCGATTATTGGGGATCGTAAATACGGAAAATTTCACCCAGATAAAAAATTTAATCGCCCGTTCTTACACGCTTATAAAATTAAATTTCCTGATAACATGCCGGATTTTTTGAATAATATTAACAATAAAGAATTTTCTGCGCCAATCCCTGAAGATATAAAAAATTTTATTGAGTCTAGAAACTGGAAAATTAAATTATGAAAGTCATTATAAAAATATTTATCGCGTTAATAATTTCATGGGTAATATATTGCGTAGTCGATTATTTTACCGTCAAAAATTGGAATAATGGCGAAAGTTTAATAATTAAACTCGTAAACGCCGGCCCTGAAACTGAAATTAAAAATGATAACGATGAAAATGATGCGTTTCCAATGTTAGAGCGCGAAATTGAATTTATACCGCTCTCAAATCCCGAAATAAATATTGATAAAGTAAAAGTCGTGAGGCTCGCAGGAAGTACTTTAAAATTAATTGCCGGCAAAAAATATTTATTGGTTTGGGACATGTTCGATGATGGAAGCATTCAATATTCTGTAGCGGATAATTTTAGAGTTTCGTACGTTGTAGCATTTATTATGAGCGTCTCATTAATTTTAATTGTGATTACTGGTGAGCGCGGAATATTAGCGTTATTGGGTTTAATAGCTTCGATAGCGGTTTTAATTTTTGCGATGATCCCGTTAATTGCGAGGGGTTGGAATCCTTTATTATTGTCGTTGTGTTCAGTTTTAATAATTTCGGTTGCTACAATTTTATGCGTTGTTCGTCATTCAGGTTATAGATTAGTTGCATTATTTGGGAGTTTAGGCGGAACGTTATGCGGATTTTTGGTCGGTTATGTTGTTGTAAAGTTATGGCAGCTTTCAGGAATAGCGAGCGATGGGGCAGCGTTATTAGCTTCGACTTTACCGGGAATAGACATGCAGGGGATTTTATTGGCATCTGTTTTAATCGGAGCTATTGGTGCGGTTTTAGATGTAGGAATTTCGATCACTGCTTCAATGTCCGAATTTGTAGATTATGATCCCG
This sequence comes from uncultured Fretibacterium sp., assembly GCA_937900285.1. Classification (GTDB taxonomy): domain Bacteria; phylum Synergistota; class Synergistia; order Synergistales; family Aminobacteriaceae; genus JAFUXM01. The sequence goes on from CALCEM010000066.1 coordinate 32,275, forward strand.
AAATTGCTCTTGATCGTTTATTAATTGCCGGCTTGAATGTTGGTAATGAAGTTTTAGGCAGCATGATAAATACATTAATTCTCGCGTATATAGGCAGCTCGTTACCGATGGCGGTATTAATTTCATCGAGCGGAATAAATTTAACTGGATTATTAAATGATCCGTACATTGCTCAAGAGATCGTGCAGAGTTTAGCCGGGACGTTAGGATTATTGTTCACGATTCCTGCGACTGCTTTTGCTTTTGTGATTCAAGAAGGGTTAAGGCGGAAAGAGTAAAATAAACAACAAAATAAAATTTTAACTGGAGGAATTTACACAGCTTGAATAATTTTAAAGTTAAATCAATTATCGATATTGGCAGTAATTCTATAAAAATGCGTTCTGGATTTCATGACGGAAAAAAAATAAATGTCATTCACGATGAAACAGAGGTCGTCAGATTGGGTCATGAAGTTTCAAAAACGGGATATTTAAATAAAAATAATATGCTCAAAGCGTTAAAAGTTTTGTCCAGAATGATAAATACAGCAAAAAATTTTAATTCTGAAATATTTATTTTTGGGACGATGGCATTAAGGACAGCGAAAAATTCCGGCGAGTTTTTAAAATTAATTTATGACTCAACAGGCTACGAAATAAAAATTTTATCCGGCCATGAAGAAGCAAAATATTCATATTTGGGAGCCATCGACGGAATTAAACACGATGAAAATACTTTAATATTTGATACTGGAGGAGGCAGCACTGAACTCGTAAATTTAAAAAATATAATCAGCGTTCCAGTAGGTGCAGTGATTCTTACGGAACGTTTTTTTTATGATAATAATAAACCCGTTGATGAAAATTTATTAAATAATGCCTGCGAATTTGTTCGGAATATTTTAAACGATAATAACGGGAATAATATAAATAATTTTGTTACGTCCGGAAATATAATCGGTGTCGGCGGTGGAGTTGTAGCAATGGCCAGCGTAAAAACAGGGTGCGAAATATTTAACCCGATTAAATTACAGGGCATCGAATTAAATATAAAAGATATTATTAAACAGGTTAAATTATATTCATCGCTGAATTTAAATGACCGCCAAAAAATTATAGGTCTGCCGCCTTCAAGAGCTGACGTAATTCTTGGGAGCGCCTGTATAGTTTTGGAATTGATGAAAATTTTAAAATCCGAAAAATTTAATGTCAGTATAAACGGATTAAGACACGGAATTTTATTAAGCGAATGTAAAAAATGATAGAATTACGAAAATTTAAAAAGGGCGTGAAATTAAAAAATGTTAATGGAATTAATGTCCGATGGGTCTTTAGCAAAACTGCCGCCAGATCCGACCATAAAAATTAAAATACCTGAACAAGCTTCAATAATGGTTCTTATGCCCCATAATAAATATTTAATCGGTTCTAATAATGGCAGCTGGAGTTATGGCGCTGAAAATAATATGCAGCCAATATTTTTATATGACGATGAAAATTTAAATCTGCGAAATGATTCGGTGATTATTCCAGCCAAAACAGTAAACGAATTACGAAATAAATTATTATTGCAAATGTCGCCGCCCGGTAATCATAACGCTACAATTTTGATGTTAAAAACTTTTATGCGCGAAAATCCAATTTTTGATGATGAAAATAAATATAAAGACGAAAAAATTTTTATGCAGAATTTAGAGAATGATCAAGTCCTAAAAAAAATATATTGGGCGTTAAGATTTGCGATGTATCGTGGAGAATTGGAGAGCATTCCGCGTTATAAATCATGGCTTAAAGCCGTAAAAGATGAACCCGGAATTTTTGAGCGCGAAGATCATCAATATAATATTTGGTTTTCGTTGCAGGATATGCCTGATGAAAATGCTTTAAATGAGATCGAAAATTTAGGATTTCCCCGCGAAGATGTCAAAAGGATTTCGGAGCAGAATATTTCACCGATTTTATTATTTAGTCCTGCGTCTGGATATTTATTGCTTGGGAGATTTGGACGTAATGGTAACCCGATGTTTTTCGTATGGATATATTTAAATTCTGCCTTATGGAACGATCTCCACGAAATAAAAAAATTGGGCACAGCCGAAGTAATTTTATCAGTATGGGGACAGCATGACATCCAAGAATCTTTATCTGAGAGGAGTAAATATAAATCTTGAACGTTAAATTTTCTGGCGTAAGTAAAATTTTTGAACCTGATATAGCCGCCCTGATCGATATAAATTTAAATATTATGCAGGGTGAATTTGTTTACATAGTCGGTCAAACTGGTTCAGGAAAATCTACGCTGTTAAGAATGATCACCCGTGAATTATTGCCTTCAAGAGGCAGTATTTCAGTCGGCGGAAGTGATCTGCGTAAAATGAAAAAATCTGAAATCCCGTATTATCGTCGTGATGTTGGACTTGTTGCGCAGGATTTTAGATTAATTCGGAGCTTGACCGTTTTTGAAAATGTAGCGTTCGTAATGGAAGTAATGGGAATGCCCCCAAAAATTGTTAATGAGCGCGCCAAAGATGTAATAAATCAGGTTGGATTATGGAGACGCAGAAACATGCGCCCCGAACAGTTGAGCGGAGGAGAACAGCAGAGAGTCGCAATCGCCAGAGCTTTAGCTAATTCGCCTTCGTTATTTATAGCTGATGAGCCAACGGGGAATTTAGATTTTCATACGGCGGTCGATGTAATGAAAATTTTGCTCTCAATAAATTCAGCCGGAGTCACCGTAATAATGTCAACCCATAATCAAGGCATAGTAAATTCATCGCGTCAAAGGGTCATCGAACTTTATAACGGGAAAATTATCCGGGACGAGAAGGGAGGGAATTACTCGAAAAATGACGACGTTTAAATATGTTTTGCGCGATATGTTCCGATTGTTATTTAATCATTGGGTTTTGGGATTATTGACGCTTATAACGGCCGGTGTGATGTTATGGATTTTGGGAATTACTACATTATTTTCGTTGAATCTTGAGAATTTATTATCACAGCTTGAAAGCGAGTTAATGGTACAGGCTTATTTAAAACCAGACGCAAACGTAAACGATACATCAGAAAAAATTCAAGCACTCGATGGAGTTTCGAGCATGAGAATATTTTCACCTTCTGACAGTTTAAATAAATTGCAGCAGAAATTAGGTTCACAAGCTCGTGTACTTGATGTTTTAGGAGAAAATCCGATCCCCTGGAATTTTGAAATACACGTGAACAGCGCGGGCTATATAGATAATTTAGTAAACACTTTACGCGAAATGCCGGAAATTGATGATGTAGTGTACGCCGGTTTAGTTGTTAAGAGAATTGCATCGCTTTCAATGATTTCATCGAGAGTAGCTTTAATAATGTTTGTATTGTCCGTAATAATTACGGCTCTCGTAGTTTATAACACGATACATATTTCATTATATTCGCGCCGTGAAGAAATCAGCATAATGTATTTAGTCGGAGCAACAAAAGCATATATAGCGACACCGTTTGTTTTAGAGGGTACATTACTTTCATTAATTGGAGCTATGGCGGCGGCAGCAGGGATAATTATGGCGTATTTTCCCGGAATATCTTTGCTTGAAACAAGTATGCCATTATTGGCGAAAACTTTAATAACTGATCACGGGACAATTTTAAGATTTTGTATATTACTTGCGGGATTTGGGGCAACGCTCGGATGGGTCTGCAGTTATATAGTTGTGGCGAGGTTTATAAGTTTAAACACGAGGCCGGAATGAAATTAAGAAAATTAAATATATTTTTCGCGCTGAACTTAATATTTATTTTTTCATTTCCAAGTAAAATTTTTTCTGCCACGATCGACGCTCAAATTGCTGCAGAAGAAAAAAAACGTAACGAATTAACACGACAGATTCAGGATTATAAAAACCAAATTCGTAAAATGGGGTCTCAAGTTGAAAGTTTATTGAACAAAGTAAACACGCTTCAACAGGATGAAGGTTACGCAGAACAAGAATTAAAAGTGTTGGAACTGCAAAACGAGAAAATTATTGAAGATATTGCGGCGCTTGAGAGTCACATGGGAAAAGAGCAGATTAAAATTAATGATTTGTCCGAAAGAATGCGCGACAGAATCGTAGACATGTATAAATATGGTTCAACTGGACAAATGCGGACTTTATTTGCATCGCGGAGTGTTTTTGAGGCTGTAGATGATACGTATTTACTTGAAATTATTTCAAAGCGTGACGGCGAAATTTTAGCAGGACTTCAGGAAAGTATGCGCAACATGGATATTAATCGCGAGATCATGAAAAATTTAAATAAAATGCTGCGTGAAAAATCTGAAGCTGTTCAGGAACAAAAAAATAAATATCATCAATCTGTACGCGATACAAATGCTTTTATAAATTCTTTGAGACGTAAAAGAGAATTGGCGGAAAATGCTGCGCGAGAAGCTGAACAGGCTCAAAAAGAAGCGACAAAGATGATCGCAGAATTACAGAAAAGAAAATCACGCGATTATTTCGGAAAAGGTCGAGGCTCAACATTTGACTGGCCCATAAAAGGAGCTATATCAAGTTATTACGGTTATAGAAATCACCCAATTTTGAAACGTAAAATTTTGCACGCTGGTATTGATATAGTCGGAGCAATTGGCGATCCCGTAAAAGCCGGAGCACCGGGCGAAGTAATTTATAATGGCTGGCTTCGGGGTTATGGTCGCGTTGTAGTTTTGAATCATGGTCGCGGTTTATCGACTTTATACGCACATTTGAGCGCAAGCCTCGTGCAGGAAGGACAAGAAATTAAAGAGGGTGCAGTAATCGCAAGAGTTGGCAAAACCGGAAATACTACCGGGCCGCATTTACATTTTGAGGTCAGAAAATACGGAACTCCTACAGAACCATTAAATTATTTAAAAAAGAAGTGATATTAATTCAAAATGAAGAAGATAACAAAAATTTTATGCGCATTAATTATTTTTAGTTTGAGTATTGAGGCTCTGAACGCCGCCAGCATCGACAGCCAAATTAAAACCCAGCAAAATAAAAAACGCGACATCGATAAAAAAATTCAGAAATATAACGCCATCGCTAAAACTAAAGCTCAAGAATCTCAAACGCTTTTAGGTCAGTTATCGAGACTGCGCCAGGATGCAAATAACTCACAGGCCAAAATTACGGATTTGGAACGCGAAAATAAAAAATTACAAAATTCCGTCTCAACCCTCCAAAAAAATATTAACGTGATACATAACAGCGTTAATGACATAAAAAAAACTCTTGGGAATCGCGTCCTCGAAATTTATAAACATGGAAACGAAGAACATCATTTTAATTTAATTTTATCGTCTGAAGGTCCGCACGATGCTTTGAACACAAATTATTTATTGGGTCGTCTTGCTCGTCAGGATGAATTAATGATAAATAATCTCGAACATAAAGAAAAAGAATTATTAAACGCTAAATTAAAGCTCGAAGAAAATAAAAAGCAGGTTCAAACCCAAACCGATGATTTAAAGAAGAAGCGCGCCGAATATAACACGACCATTAAGAAAACTGATGCATTACTGAAAAATGTCCGCTCCGAAGAGAAGCAGGCTCAATCTGCGGCAAAAGAATTGCAATCAGCACAAAAAGCCATCGGAAATAAAATTAATTCGTTGTTGAAGCAAAAAAATTTCGTGCAGATTTCAAGCGTAAAAAAAGTTTCGCAATCTCAATCAAAAAGTAAAAATAAAAACTCAAATTCAACATTACGCAGAAATATTCCTGTTTCGTCTCAATATTCCGGAAAATTTTCATGGCCAGTGAACGGCGTTATTTATCATCAATATGGCAAATATGTTCACCCGACTTTCAAGACAAAAATTTTTAATTCCGGGATCGACATCAGGGCATCACTCGGAACAAGTGTGAAGGCTGCTGCGCCCGGAGAAGTTTTATATTCAGGGTGGATTAAAGGTTATGGACAGGTTGTAATGATCGAACATGGCGGAAATATCGTAACAGTTTACGGGCATTTAGGTTCTGTAACAGTTCGCGAGGGTTCGAGGGTGAACGCAGGCTCAATAATTGGAACGGTTGGAAATTCCGGGACTGATTCTGAATACGGTTTACATTTTGAAATAAGAAAAAACGGAGATTCACAAAATCCATTGAATTATTTACGAAAATAAACAATAATTTTTGAGGTTAAAATTTAAATAAAATTGGCAGGTGTATGAAAATAAATTGAAGCGTTCAAAATTTTTAATATTATGTGTAATGTTAAGTTTACTCGGAATATTTTTGGGTTATCGCGGAGTAATGATGACTTCTGCAGCGGAATTTTCGGAGGAAGATTTTGAGAGGATTTCGCCTTTTAACGTTCGGTCGTTATGGCTGTTGCGCCAGATAAAATATATTATTGAGAGTTATCACGTTGATTCAGGTATAAAAGAAATTTCGGACGATGATTTATTACACGGGGCGGCTAAAGGAATGGTAGAAGCCTGGAAAGATCCGTACACGAGATTTGTAGCGCCTCAAAGATTGAAAGATGAGGAGATCGAACTTGAAGGCAAATACGGCGGATTAGGCATGTATATAGGTGAACGTGATGGGCAGGTTTTAATAATTGCTCCGATGGAAGATTCTCCTGCTGAAAAAGCCGGCTTAAAAGCAAAAGATCACATCGTTAAAGTTAATGATGAAGTTGTGATCGGCTGGAATTCTGATCAGGTTGTTCAAAAATTGCGCGGTGAAGCTGGAACGAGCGTAAAAATTACGATCAGACGCGAAGGCGAGGAGGAATTACTAGATTTTACGGTGACACGTGAGATCATAAAATTAAAGAGCGTTCGTTATGAAATGTTGAGTGATGATATTGGCTATTTGAGATTAACTCAATTTAAACATAATACAGATGTTGAAGCATACGATGCGTTAAAAGATTTGATCGGCAAGGGAGCGAAGGCTTTAATTTTAGATTTGCGCAACAATGGCGGAGGGCTTTTGGATGTTTCGGTGAAAATTGCGAGCATGTTTTTACGCAGTGGTTTAGTAGTTGAGACGAGAGGAAAAACCGAACGAGCTAACGAAAAATATTATGTTGAAAATTCAAATTATTTAACGGCCATGCCAATGAATATTTTAATAAACGGCGGGAGTGCTTCAGCTTCTGAAATTGTTGCGGGTGCTTTGAATGATCGTAACCGCGCCAAATTAATAGGTGAAAAAAGTTTCGGGAAGGGCAGCGTTCAGACTTTATTTCCGTTGACTGATGGTTCAGGAGTATATGTAACGATCGCAAAATATTACACGCCATCGGGTAAAGTAATAGATCACGTAGGATTATCGCCGGATATAGGAGTGCCTGGCGAAGTGAACCGCGATAAATTCAAAGATGATCAATTACAGAGAGCTATACAGGAAATAAAAAAAATAATTAATCCCGTTGCAAGTTCGAATTTAAATATAAATAAAAACAGTAATAGTAATATCAAAAAAGGAAGAGTGAAAAAATTTTGAGTAATAAACGCGTAGATTTATTAGTCGGTGCTCAATGGGGCGATGAAGGTAAAGGCAAAGTAGTAGACATTTTAGGTTCAAACGTTGATGTATTTGTGCGCTATCAGGGTGGAGCAAATGCCGGACATACTGTCGTGGTCGACGGTCAAAAAGTAGTATTTCATTTACTGCCGTCCGGAATGTTGTATCCCGGAAAATTATGCGTTTTAGGTAATGGACTCGTAATTGATCCGGAGCAATTTTTATCAGAAATTTCCGGGCTGCTTGAAAACGGTCAGGATCGTGCGCGTTTAGCTGTGAGTCCTCATGCGCATGTAGTCATGCCGTATCATAAAATGCTGGATAAACTTCAGGAGGAAGCTCGCGGAAAGGGCCGCAAAATTGGAACTACAGGGCGCGGGATCGGTCCGTGTTATGTTGATAAATATTCCCGTTCTGGTTTAAGAGTTCAGGATTTATTAAACGCCGATATTTTGCGCGACAGATTAATATATATTCTTGAGGAAAAAAATCAGCTGTTCACAAAATTATATAATCAAAAACCTTTAGCATTTGATGAAATTTACGAGCCTGCAAGAAAATGGGGAGAAGCTTTAAAACCTTATGTCGATGACACGAGAAAATTATTGCGCGAGGCCGTCGACAAGGGGCAGCATATTTTACTGGAGGGTGCTCAAGCCGCATTACTTGACATTGATCACGGGACATACCCATATGTTACGAGTTCTTCGACATCAGCATCTGGAGCATATACCGGGACGGGTTTATCGCCTCATGATTTAACGCGGGTTATTTCTGTTGTGAAAGCATATACAACGAGAGTAGGCGAGGGACCTTTTCCGACTGAAGATTTTGGAGAAGACGGAGAAAAATTGAGACATAACGGCGGAGAATTTGGTGCAACAACTGGAAGGCCGAGACGTTGCGGATGGCTTGATTTTGTAGCTTTAAAATATGCGACTGAATTAAACGGAGCTGACACGATAGCATTAACGAAACTTGATGTATTAACGGGCATGGGCGATATAAAAATTTGCGTTGCTTACGAGCTTGACGGAAATAAATTTGAAACATGGCCGACTGATACGGGAATTTTAAACGATGTTAAACCAGTTTACGAGACTTTACCGGGCTGGAACGAGGACATAACGAACTGTAAAAATTTTGATGAGCTGCCGATTAACGCGCAAAATTACGTTAAATATATCGAGCAAAAATTAAATGTTCCAGTCGGTTTAATCGGAGTCGGAGCAGATCGAAATCAGACGATAAATCGCGGAATTTAAATTTAAATTAAAATAAAAAAATTGTTTTTGCCGGAAATTAAATTTTTAAATTATGAAAATATTCCCGAAGTTCTTGAATTAAATGCAGGTTCGTCATTTTCATGGCCGGACAGCGTTATAAAAAAAGATCTCCGGGAAAATTCAAATTCTGAAATTACATATATTGGGGCTTTTGCTACGAATCCGGAAGCTCCGTTATTGGGTTATGCAGTTTTGGGACGTGAAAAAAATTGCGGTTCTTTGATGGCATTGCTCGTAAATAAAAATTTTAGGCGTTTACACATTGGTTCACAGTTATTAATGGCTGTTTGCGATTGTGCGGAATATTTGAATTTAAAGCGTGTAAAATTACGGGTGCGTCCTTCAAATTTAGTTGCGATCGAATTATATAAGCGCATGAAATTCAAGCGTGAAGGCATAAGGCACAAATATTATTCAGACGGTGAGGACGCTATAATAATGAGCGTTAAAATTCCTGTATTATCATGAGAATATATATCCCGTTTAGTGATGGCTCTTCAATTTCTTTTGACGGCGAAAAATTTTTAATCAACAAAAGCCCGAAAGATATTAACTCAATCGATAACGACCCCAGTCCTCTGCCTCCGTGCATGGCTGAAAAAGCTTGGGAGACGCGTAAAAATGATTTGATCAAAGCTCTTGAAAATTCGTACAGGAATCAAACTAAAATAAAAAAATCTCACGGTACTAAAAAAATTTACAAGCCGTAAAAAAATCCGACAGCCGGAATTTAATTTAAAAATATTTAATTTGCTTGACTGCCGGAAATTCAAAATTATCCAAGATTATTTTAAAGACCCATTATAAAGATATTCAATTAATAACGGACTTAAAATTTTTATATATGTTCCTTTCATTCCGAGACTGCGACTCTCAATTAATCCAGCGCTCTCAAGTTTTCTCAAGGCGTTTACTATTACGCTGCGTGTTACTCCTACACGGTCAGCGACTTTACTTGCGATGGCTACACCTTCATTCCCGTTTAATTCTGAAATTATATGCCTCATGCTTTCGAGTTCCGAAAATGATAAAGCACGGATGGCCATTTGAATAGCTAAACGGTTACGGGAAATTTCTTCCAGTGATTTAGCTCGCTCGTTCAACATTTCAATGCCTACGAACATCCCTAAATATTCAGCCAGTAATACATCACCAATCGTGAACGGTGTATGAAATCTCACGAGCATTATAGTCCCTAAACGTTCAGCACTGGCTCCGGTGATCGGGACGTACATTAAATGTTTTTCCGGCTTTTCACCTGGATAAGCGTCGTCAAATAAAAATGCGTCTTCGTCGTGAATTTCTGAATCTCTGCATTTATTCATTCTGATCATAAATTCTTCCGGCATAATTCCATCTTTGAAACTGTCGGAGAGTGCTTTAGATTCATATTCGGGAAGCCAGTTATATCCCAGCAAATTGCCCACAGCGTCAACGATATAAACATTTGCCGTAGAAAATTCCGACAATAATTTTGATAAATCCGAATAATTTACCGCTTCTCCTTCGTGTCTAGCTTGAATAGCTCTGGCTACTTTTCTGGTTTTTTTAAGAATTTCGCGAAGAGCTTTATTATTTTCGATCTCGGGCATTTTGGAAAATTTCATCTCCTATAATAAATAACGTCTTATATCGCGATTCTCGACGAGTCCATTTAATTTTTCGTGTACCATTTCAGGAGTAATTTCAATTTTATCAACGTTCATATCGCTAACGTTAAAACTGATCTCTTCAAGTAATTGTTCCATCATTGTGTGCAATCTTCTTGCGCCGATGTCTTCCATTTCGGAGTTCATTTTGTGAGCGAGTTTTGCAATTTCTGCGGTAGCTTCGTCAGTGAAATTTAAATCTGTTCCTTCGGTAGAAATTAAAGCTTTATATTGTTTGATCAAACTATTTTCAGGTTCAGTTAAAATCTGTTGTAAATGTTCTGCGCTTAATGGTTCAAGTTCTACACGGATGGGAAATCGCCCCTGTAATTCCGGAATTAAATCAGACGGCTTCACACCGCTAAAAGCTCCGGCAGCAATAAATAAAATATGATCTGTTTTAACCGGGCCGTATCTAGTTTGAACGACTGAGCCTTCGACAATCGGTAATAAATCGCGTTGAACACCTTCCCGGCTGACATCTGGACCATGAGACGAGCCATTTTTTACGACAACTTTATCGATTTCGTCCAAAAATACGATGCCTTCTTCTTGAGCAATATCCAGAGCTTCTTTTGTCATGGCTTCGGTATCAATTAATTTTTCTGCTTCTTCCTGTTGCAAAAGTTTTAAAGCTTCGTGAACTTTCATGCTGCGTTTTTTAGTTTTTTTCGGCATAATTCCTCCGAGCATTTCAGTTAAATTAATTCCCATGATGTCCATGCCTGGAGTACCAAAAATCGGAATTGTATTATTTGTGTCGTTCACATCAATTTCAACATCGCGAGAATTTAATTTACCGTTGCGCAACATTTCTAATAATTTAGCTCTGGTTTTGGAATCGCTTTCCTGAATTTTGGGCTGTTCCGGCTCGTTAATTTCTTCGTCAAATTCTTCATCGTCCTGCAAATTAAAATTATTATTTCGATTTGTGAACGCTTTCATTAAATCGGGCATAGAAAATTTTTTTTCAGGTCGTGGAAGCATTGCGTCCAGTAATCTTTGTTCAGCTTTTTCGAGTGCGGGAGCTTGAACGGAAGCGAGCATTTTCTTTTTGACCATAGACACCGCAAACTCTGTTAAATCTCTGATAATCGTTTCAACATCACGGCCAACATAACCGACTTCAGTAAATTTTGTTGCTTCAACTTTTACAAACGGAGCGTTTGAGAGTGTTGCCAAACGTCTAGCGATTTCAGTTTTACCCACACCGGTTGGGCCGACCATTAAAATATTTTTCGGCATGATTTCGTGCGAAACCTCCGGCGGTAAAACTCTCCTGCGCAATCTGTTACGTAGAGCAATAGCTACAGCTCTTTTTGCTTTATCCTGGCCAATTATATAACGGTCTAAATATTCGATAATGCGGGCTGGTGTTAAATCTGATTGAATTTTCATAATTTATTCTAGCACCTCAAGGGTAATATTATTATTAGTGTAAATACAAATTTCTGAAGCTATTTCAATGGAACGGCGTGCAATTTTTTCCGGCGTATAGTCTGTAGATTCTCTTAAAGCTCTTCCGGCAGCCAACGCATAACCAGAACCGGAACCAATAGCAGCGACATCGCCTTCGGGTTCTAAAATATCGCCAGCTCCACTTAATAATAACGTCATATTTTTATCAGCTGCTAACATCATGGCTTCGAGTCTTCTTAATGCTTTATCGAGTCTCCATTCGCGGACTAATTTTACAGCACCTTTCATTAAGTCGCCTTTTTCCTGTTCGAGACAATTTTCAAATTTTTCGAGCAAAGTCATAGCATCAGCCGTAGAACCTGCAAAACCTGTTAAAATTTTTCCGTCGAGTAATTTCCGTACTTTTCTGGCATTAGATTTAATTGACTGATTTCCGAGAGTTACCTGACCATCTCCGGCCATAGCGACCCGTGAATTATTTCGCACGCACACTATAGTAGTACCGTTAAATATTTTGATCACCCTTTTTTATTTTGATGAAAATATAAGTTTTAAATTTTAATTATTATCGCATTTGTGAGTAAATTTTTAAAATACTGAAAATATCATAAATTTTTAAATAAATCATGAATGAAATAAATTTTTATTTTTATTGCGTAAACTGTTTTAAAAAATTCGGGTTTACATTTTAAAATTTGAGTGATATAAATTCCAGCGCGTTAAATTTTGGCCAGATAAATTAAATTAATTTTGGGCGCGTTTACAAAATTTTTCTAATCGGAGGGAGTTCATGAAATTAAGAATTATAAAATTTTTGGAAGATCATCGAGGTGAATTTATTTCAGGTGAATTATTAGCGAATCAACTTGGAATAACCCGCGCAGGAGTTTGGAAAAATATTTTAAGTTTGAGGCAGGACGGCTATAAAATTAAATCTGTACCCAAAAGAGGTTATATGCTTGAAAATGACAGCGATTTATTAACGGAAGAAGGCATAAAGGCAAATTTAAATTTAAATTCCAAAATTACAAAAATAATTTGTCTGGACAAAATCGATTCTACAAATAATTACGCTAAAAAACTAGCATTACAAAACGCAGATAACGGGACTTTAATTGTTGCTAATTCTCAAACTGGCGGAAGAGGTCGACAGGGACATAAATTTATTTCGCCACCTGGAACGGGTTTATATATGACATTAATTCTGCGTCCGAGTGTAAACATTTCAGAATTTCAAATGATCACGATAGCTGCTGCCGTCAGCGTCTGCCGTTCAATTGAAGATTTATGCGGAGAAACGGGAATTACAAAAATTAAATGGGTCAATGATATTTATATGCGAGAAAGAAAGATCAGCGGAATATTAACCGAAGCGGTGACAAATTTTGAAAACGGCGAAATTGAAAGCGTTGTGACAGGAATAGGAATAAATGTAACAACAGAAAATTTTAACGAGAGTGCAGGAAATGCCGGATCAATTTTTGAAGCTGGAAATAAAATTAAATTTACCCGCAATAAATTAGCTGCTCGAATTTCTGATTATTTAATTAATTACGCTGAAGATTTGAGCAACCCGGAAATTATAAATTTTTATCGTGATAGATCTTTTTTAATTGGTCATGATATTACGTACATGAAAAATAATTTACAGAGTTTCGGCCATGTAATTTCAATAGATGAATATGGCGGACTCGAAATAATAAATAATTCTGGTGAAAAAGAAATTTTAAGATCAGGAGAGGTATTTACGGTGAGAAAAAATGATTAATAATTTCAAAAATTTAATATTAAGTGCTTTATTTGCTGCTTTAATTTCGGTAGGTACGTTTATAAAAATTCCGACTCCATTATTACCGATAACGCTTCAGACTTTATTTATAATATTGGCCGGTTTAATTTTGGGTTCGAAATTTGGGGCAATATCAGTTTCAATTTATGTATTATTAGGTTTATCTGGTGTGCCGGTTTTTACGCAGGGTGGAGGCGTAAATTATATTTTAAATCCGACATTCGGTTATATATTGAGTTTTATACCTGGTGCATATTTGGCCGGATATATTCGTGAAAAGTTTGGCGCGAAATTTTAGATCGGAAGAGCACACGTCTGAACTCCAGTCACGGCTACATCT
>CALCEM010000067.1 GCA_937900285.1 uncultured Fretibacterium sp.
ATAATTTTTTACCAGAATAATTTTTATTTTCGTCAAGCTCGATCAAAATATCATACTGACCAGAACTATCAGCGATTAATTCCGGCAATTCTGCAATTATTAAATAATTTTTGCCGTCCACAGTTATCACATTTTCAGAACTTGAGCGGGTATCAACTGCCGTTAAATCATTAATTTTATTTTGAGCCAAGCGCATTAAATAGCCATCGTAATATTCGTATTCGTCAGCCCATGAATTTCTATCAAAACTAAACGCCGAAGATGTGCCGGGCTTTGAAACAGTTTTGGATTTTGAGTTAGTATCCTTTATTGTCAGCGTATAATTTTTTTTCACAGTGCCGGATGTATTCCCTGCATTGACCACAAGTTTAAATTTACCAGCTTCCGAAGCTACCCCGCTAATTATGGCGGTCTTTTTATCGGCACTTATTGTTGCGCTTAAACCTGTCGGAATACCTTCAAACGACCATGATAACGGTATACCTTTAGAAGTTTTTATTTCGGCGTAATATTCTTGATTTAAAATCGGGTTCGCAATTTTTGCCGTGTCAATTTTTGGTTTTACGTCTTTGATCTTAAATGCGCGCTCATGCGAAAAGCCCCAGAACGAATTTTTAACCGCTGTCACCGTTTCAAAATCATCCCAAACTTCTGGAGTCCCTTCAATTCTCAATCTGTAATAAGAACCCTTTGCGTTTTTATCTACGTAAACTTTAACGCCCTGCGGGAAACCTTCATAAGATAATTCTGCTTCATACAGAACATGCTTAAAGCTGTACGTTTTTCTGTATTTCTTTCCTATTGTCCCGTCTGGTAATTTGCTTGATGGGAAACCTTTGAGTTCCGGTTCTGCGTCACGAATTGGAAGCCAGTATATTTTTTCTGCCGTGAGTTCAGGCTCAACTATAACTTTTTTCTTTACTACTGGAGCATTACGCATGATAACTTTGAAATAAAAATTACCTATCTCTTCGGGTTTACCAGAAAGTTCAACGTTTAAGCCTGTGGCTTTTATTTTTATGCCTTTAGGAAGTCTATCAGGTGAAACGGGTTCAATTTTCCACGTAGATTTTTTTGTGCTTTCCGGAAATTCATAGCCCGGTCTCTTGTCCTTATACTTGTTAAAATAAACTATCTCGTTTAATTTAATATCATATCGGTTTTTTATGATTATTGTAAATGTCCTCGTGCCCTTTTGAGTCCACGGACCGTTAGAGCCTATTCTCCTCTGCAGCACCTTCGCTTTAAATTTAAATTGTCCCGCTAATGTTGGAGTGCCTTTTATATCAGCTGAGATTAATTCGAGTCCATCAGGTAAAGAGCCTTCAATTAATTCCCAACTCTCAAACACTCTGGTATCTAATGGAGTTACCGTAAGGCTACCCGGCACGATTTCAATGCCTTTCTCTTCATACATCTCCTTTATTTTGGTCTCGGCTGCTTCTTTTTCTTCTGGAGTTAGAACAGCACCAGCTTTAACATCAAACGACGGAAGATATACATTATAAAAAATTTCCGTTATGCCCTGAGGAAGTATTACGTTAAGTTGTTCATCGCATCTAAGCGCTTTTATAGCAGGGTAACAGCTTCCTATATCGAGGTCTTTAAGATTCGGGCAATTATTACAAATTAAATCAACAATATTTTTTGTAGATTTTAAATTGATATGCTCTAAATTTTTATTATTGCTGCAATCAAAATATTTAAGCTCGCTCCCATCGCCTAATGAAGATATTTTACTAAACGCGTTATCGCTACAATATAAATTTTCAACAGAGCTACTGATCAAAAGTGAAGCGAGCTGATTATATCTGCACCAAACAGTTTGAAGTTTTGAATATTTGCTTAAATCGAGGTTTACTAATTTGCTGTTGTGTTCGCACTGTAGAGTATTAAGCGTCTTATATCCTCCAACAAATTGAGGAGCTTCATTATAATTGCACACAACATTTTGTATTTTTGAATTAAGTTCAATTTTTCCTAATTTGTTATAGTTGCAATACAAATCAGTAAGCTCTGAATTAAGTTTCAAAGAAGTTAAATTATTATGTGTGCAGCTTAAAAATTTTAATTTAGGATTGAGATTAATTTTTTTAAATTCATTGTTATCGCAATATAACCTTTCTAAATTCTCATTGAGAGATATATGCGACATTTTATTATCTTCGCAGTGCAAAGTTTGTAAACCGGGATTGAGTGTAAGTGTAAGCCGTGTAGTTCCGTCATTTTGACTTTGACATGATAAATAAATTAATTTCTCATTTCCGCTCACATTCAAATTTTTTAAACCGTTAGCATTACAAATCAACGTCTGCAAATTTGGATGCGCAAGAGGCGGAACTAATCCTTTAATACCGCTGCAATCCAAATAAGTAAGCTCATCATTAAGTTTCAGGTTTGATGTAGTAAGATTATTATATCCGCATATTAACGTTCTTAATTTGTGGTTTCTGCTGACATCAAGTGATGTAAGCTCATTTCCACTGCAGTCTAAATATTCAACATCTGGAATTAAATTAATTAAAGGTATAGGATTATCCGATCCGCGAACTCTTCTAAGTCTTCCACTTCTGCTAAAATCGATGCTAATTATATCATTTCCGGTATAGTCCAGCCATTCAAGCTCCTCATTTAATTTAAGTTCTTTTAATTTATTATGACTTAAATCGAGATACACTAATTTAGGGGTGAGCGTCAAGCTTTCCAATTGATTCCAGCTGCAATCCAAATAAGTAAGCTTATCATTAAGTGTAAGCTCATTTAATTCGTTGTGACTGCAAATTAATTTATTGAGCTTAAAATTTTGACTTACATCGAGTTTTTGTAATTTGCTGTTGCTACATGTAATGCTCTTCAAATTATCCGCGCCGTATAAATCTATTGACTGTAAATCGGGGTTATAATCCAAACTTAAATTTACTAAATTAATTTGTCCGTTTAAATCGAGTTTTTTTAATTTGCTGCCAGAATTATTTACTTTGCCAACGCAGGTTAACGTTGCTAAAGTTTCAATGCAAGCTGTCAAATCAATTTCTTCAAGAGCAGTAACGCTAAAATCCAAATTCGTTAAACGTGTAGCATCTTCTAAATTAATGCTCTTTAAATTTTTGTTATAACTGCAATTTAAATTTTCAAGATAAAAAAGCCCGCTTAAATCGAGTTTTCTTAAATTGTTTTGCTTCAAGTTTAAAATTTCGATGGATTCATCGCCACTTAAATTAATGGAGTTGATGCGAGAATTTTCGCAATTAACGTATAATAAATTTGGTTTGCCGCTTAAGTCTAATATATCAACGCTGTTAAATGGGCAATCAAACGAAACAAGCTCCGTAAAATATTCAACGCCCTTAAAATCTTTAACCGCTGGAATCATCGCGGAATAGCTGACCCCTAATTCTTCGTCTATACCGCCGTCGTTCATTTGGCCTGCTATTTTTATTTCTTTTGCGTCTGCGATGTCCCAACTGTCTAAATAAGCATATTGGTCATCTTTCTTTTGGGTTTTACTCCAGAATTTATCTGTTACATAGTTGCGGAAGCGTGTATCCGGGAAATTTTCGGAAGTAATATAAATTTTTATTGGTTCATCAGCGAATGAACACGGCACAAACATTAAAAATACAAAACATAAAAATGTAAACTTCTTCAACATAAAAAATTATCCTCCTTAACATAAACAATACAGAATAAAAATAAAACATCTCTTAATCCGTTAAGCGCAAAAAATTTTTATTCCGGTTTCTGAATTACGGAGGTTTTAATTGTTCATGGTCTGAATTTAAAGAACGGCGGACATAAATACAGCCTTGCCTTGCCTTGCCTTGCCTTGCCTTGCCTTGCCTTGCCTTGCCTTGCCTTCTAAATTATCAAGCATACCACAAAATATCAAATTTCTCACCGTCCTTTTAAATTAAACTTTATAAAAACGTTTCCGATTGAAAATAAATAAAAAAACATTAACGAGATGTGAGCAAAAAATTTTTAAATTTACCGTAATCAGTTATTCGATAATTCGGATATTTTTTATATTCCCTTTAGCAACAAAATCAAAAACAGTAATACAACCTAAATATACAAAAAATCTCCCCTATTTCTTTTATGCTTTGTTTATTAAAATCTCCGATACCAAAATTTATAAAAACCGAATTTTATTTTAAAAAACGATAATAATTTACCTGTCATCAAGTGCGTGAACTTGTTTGATAATAAAACATATTTTATAAAAATCCTAAACTTTTCAATTAGCGGACGATCCGATTTAAAATAATCCTGTTTGCAAATTTGTAATATTTCCTGTGATTTCTCGATGGCCTGTTTGCTCATTTTCTTGGGAGGTATGAATAAATCTCCAATTGCTTTTTTATATAAACGTACTTTCATGCATTTTTTAACTTCATCTGGAAGATTTTTTATTTCAATAACCTTTGACCAACCGTATACAATTCCAGAGAGTCCACTTTTTCTATAATAATTTTCTCGTTTAGTAACGGAGTTCCAATCCCTATAAAAATATAATTCCATGTCCAGGTGCATTATATTTAAATTTTGGTTTTGCGCGATCAATTCCATATTAAATTTTAAGTCCTCGCACATTTTTAAATCTTCATCAAAATTTAATTTATTTACGTATTCTGCTTTTATAATTTTATTACAGAGGTAGCCGTTAAATTTATCATCAGTTATAATTTTTAAACCAAAATCTACAGCATTAAAAAATTTTACGGTAATTTCATCGAGGTTGTCATAAATTTCAAAATTTTTTTCGGAATCTTTCGGCTTATAACTTATTACATCAGGATGATTTTTATTTATGAAATGAGATAAAATTTTAAATAACTGCGGATGTGGTATATCGTCAGCATCACAAAAAAATATATAATCTCCGTTCAGCTGTTTTAATGCTAAATTGCGAGCATGAGCGCACCCAAAATTTTCAGTATGCGTTACACGAATGAAATTAAATTTATTTGCGTATTCGTCACAAATCTTACCGCTTCCATCTGTAGAGCCATCATCAATAATTATTATTTCGTAATTTTCGTAATCTTGAGCAAGTAAACTACTGAGGCAATTCGTCAAATACTCTTTACAATTGTAAACAGGGACGATTACGCTAAATCTTGGATATAAAAAGAGCTTGAGATCCAGGACATCGTTTTTATGCATTATCCGTCAACATCCTTTTTGCATCATAATATTAATTTTTCGGAAAAATTTTAACACGCGCTTAAAAAATAAAAATCTCCCCTCAAGTTTACGAAGGGAGCATCACAATTTAAATTAAATTATTGTTTTATTAAATTATTTTATTCCGTAAAATTCTAATGTCGCATTGTCACAAGAATTACATAAATTTAAATTTTTTCGGCCATGTTTCAGCATTTCGAGCCGAATTTTTTTATACTCGTCAGAATTCCAAATCTCTTTTATGCTTTGTTTATTTAAATCTCCGAGCGTATATTTCCCAAGTGGATCATTACAACATAAACTGATCTTGCCATCTGGACGTATGATTAATTGACTAAAGGGAAGCCTGCAAATTTCTTTTAAGACTTTTTTATTTAATAATTTTTTGTCCGATTTATTAGGAGCTTGACCGCCGCGAGATGTTAAAATCTGGTTTTGAAGCCTGAAATTAAAATATACTTTTCCTGCACTGTTTAATTTTTCCCGCTTTAAATCCGGATGTTCCTGCAGGTAATTATAAATTTTTTCGAGTTCAGGCGAATTAATTTTTTTATCATCGTTATAATTATCGATCACGAGCATATCAAGATATTTTATAATCTCCTGAAATTTCTCAAATGTCAATAATGTCCCGTTCGTCCATATTGATAACTCGGCATTTTTTAAATTTTCGCGGGCGTATTTGGCAAAATTAATTATACGTTCATCAAGAAAAGGCTCATTATTTGAAAATAAACTAAGATAACCAGAATAATTTATGTGAGAGAGTTCCGAAATTATTTTTTTAAAAAGTTCTTCGGACATTTTTGCGTAATTCCGTTGAGGCTGATTTACATTGACAGGACAAAACGGACAAACCCCGTTACAGCGGTTAATCGTCTCGATTTCTACTGCTTGAAGATCGTACCCCCCCCCCGTTCATTTTTAGAAATAGTTCTCGCCTTATTTTTTGGTTTTTACGACTTCTTAAATAACTTCTGTAAGTTCGTTTAATCACAGGCGGGCAAAATTTTTTTACGACGGATTTTAATGCCTGATTCATAAATTATATTTCCCCCTTTGAATTTAAAATTAATTTCCGCAAATTCTATCACATAAAAAAATCTCCTCCCGAAATCTCAAGAGGAGAATAAAAATTTTTTAGCTCGTTACAAATTTTCCAGAGCATACATAAAATATATTACCGCTAATAAATCCGCGCTCCCTGATGGACTTATATTGCGTGATATAAAATCTTGATCAAGAGCATATATCAAATTTACATCAAAATTATTTTGCAGCTCATTAAATATTTTTTCCGCTGAACTTTTCGCGTAATTTAAAATTTTTATGTCATGCCTTGAAATTATATTACTGTCATTATTTAGCGCGATAACTTTTAAAAGAGTCATGGCCAGTGCGTCATTTAAATTTAATTTTAAATCAAATTCCCGCGACAATAAATTTTTAAAGATTCCTAAACACTCCAGGACGATCGGATATCCAGCTTCAGCTTCTCCGCGCACCCCTTTGATACCATAATTTAAATATGCTCTTTCACCTTTTGTTAAAATTTTTTTCGCTTCAACGCCCTTAAAATCACGATCGCATAACCCTTCACAAATATTTTTTACGAGATCAAGAATTTTTATAACGTTAAATTTTTCGGTCTCAAAATAAATTTTTCCGGCACATGCGCTCAATAATCCAAGAGAAAATATTTCACCTTTATGCGTGTTAATTCCGTTCGTAGCTTTAAACATTTTATTTTCTGCTTCGATGCCCAAAGCCCTTAACGCAGGCCATGAGGTTTTTAAATCCCCAGAATTTTCATAACCGATCAGCGCAAAATTTTCAAAATATGACCTCAAAGCTGAAATACTTTTTATGAACGTGAAAAAATTCATATCCGAATGCGAACCAGAATTATTACGATCAACTAATCCGGGCTTCGGAGTTATTGAAACTTCCATTAACATCGATTCAATTGCGAGATCACCAATTTTTTTAATCATGTTTAATCATCGTAAATTTCTTCGTCTTCTTCCGGATCATATTCGGGGTCACGGCCAAATTTTTCATCCCACCATAGCCAGAACCTCCAAATACATTTATACGCAGCAGGAACTGATAACATCGCTAACATTCCACCGGCAATTAATCCGCCTATTGCTACGACAGCGATCGGCATTTTCATTTCTGAACCACGTCCGGACGACAATAACGGAACTAACGAAACAACCGAAGTAACTACAGCCATCAAAAGTGATTTAAATCTAACGTGACACGCTTCTTCTACCGCTTCAAATGGGTGAGTACCTTGACTGCGTAAAACTTCCGCATAATCTACAACAACTATTGCATTATTTACGACCATTCCGACGAGCATTATCATCCCGATTAACGCAAAAATTGAAATGTTTACACCAGAAATTAACATTGAAGGCACGACACCAATTGCAGCCATTGGAACAGTAAACAAAATTATTAAACTATATGTCCAGCTTTCAAGAATTGCAGCTACAACCAAATATGTAACTACAATTGCAATTACTAAAGTCCGTATTAATTCCGTGAAATTTTCGGCCATGTCCTCCTGTTCACCGCCAAAATTTACGCTGACTCCTTCGGGCAATGTCATACCGTCTACAACTTCTTTCATTCTCGCATTTCCTTCACCTGAAGTTATATAACGCACATCACCGGTTACAACGACTGCGCGCTGTCTTTCAACTCTTCTGATTTCGGTCGGCGAATCGCTCCAATGTAAATCCGTCATTTCATCAAGCGGCACTAATCCGTAACTCGTCATTATTGGCAATTCATGAGCGTTAAATATATCGCTGGCTTTTTCTTTATTTATTCTGGCTTTAATGTCGTATTCGTACCCGCCCTGCCTAAATGTTCCAGCGTCACGGCCAATTAAATAACCGCGTATGATGCTCGCCAAATCAGAAATATTTAAACCCAAAGGAGCGAGCCTCCATCTTATCGGGTGTACTTGTAATTCTGGTTTACCCATTTCCATTTCAATATTTAAATCTCGAACGCCGGGAATTTTTCTGCCTCGCGCTCTGATCTCTTCTGCTACTGAATACAACACGTTTAAATCTTCGCCTTTTACTTGAATCTCGATCGCGTTTCCAAATCCTTGACGAGTCGCTGACGTTCTGGACTGCACTCCGGGTAATTCTGAAAGCCACGGGCGAATTTTATCGGCCAAATCATTTGTTGAAATTCTGCCGGGATCATCGTTCAAATATAAAGCGACTTGAGCTTCATTGATTGAAGTATTACGAATTGAACCGGCTACAGTTGAAACGATGTTACGAATATATTTTTTTTCAGGTAAATTATTTATATAAGCTTCAACACGATCAATTAAATTTTGTACTTGCTCAATCGATGAATTATTGTCAAGCGTTAAAGTTATTCTTACAGTTCCGTCATCAGTGCTCGGAGTAAATTGCGTCCCGATAAATCCGCCCAATTTTAGCGATCCATATGTCGCAAGCAAAGTTATAATTATGGTTATAAATGGGAATTTCATTGCAACATGTAACACCATAAAAAATAAATCTCTGAAGCCGTCAAATATCCAATTCCACCAACCAGTTAAAATTTTTCCGATTAATGGGATTTCGTTATCACCTTTATGATGTTTTACGCGGGCTGCTAAACATGGAGTAACAGCCATTGTGACCCATAATGAAAAAACTGTAGCATATACGATCGTGATGGCATAAGGCTTTAAAAATTGTCCGGCTATTGTTGACATTAAAGCAACCGGCATAAACACTCCTAAATTTGTTAAGACTCCTGCCAAAACTGAGAGCGAAATCTCTACGGTGCCTTCCTCTGCTGCTTCAAAAGGTTTATAACCCATGTCGCGATATCTGTAAATATTTTGAATTATTAATATTGCGTTCATTACGAGCGTTCCCATTGATAACGCAAGACCCAGCGTGCTCATTAAATTTAATGTATATCCGTGAATCTGTAACGGCACAAAAGTCGCGGCAAAAGCTACGGGCATGGAAAAAGCTACGATGAAAGTCGCGGAAAATCTTCCCAAAAATAAATATATTACAAGAGCTGTTAAAGCAATTCCGATCGCTGTATCCCGAATAATATTTTTTACTGCACTCTCGACAAAACTCGTATCATCATAAGTATATTTATATTCAAAGTCCGGGAAATCTCTCATCGTTCGGGTCATTAATCTTTTAATCTGCCGTCCTGCTTCTACAACGTCAGCGTTTGATCTCGGACTGATTCTCAACTGTACAACGGGCTGGCCATCTGCACGCGCTAAACTTCTTAAATCTTCTTCGGAGTCTAAAACCTCGCCTAACATTGACAATCTTACGGGCTGACCATTTCGCGAAGGAATTAAAATATTTTCGAGCTGTTCAACGTCATTAAATTCGCCCATTAATCTTAATGATACTTCATCTTTTTTCTGCGTGATATATCCTGACGGTGTAGTCTGATTATTTTCTGATACGACGTTACAGACTTGCAAATAATTTATTCCGTAATCGCTCAAGGCCGAAGGATCGAGCATAATTTGAATTTCTCTGTCTCGTCCTCCTGTTACATCGACTCGGCCAACTCCTTCAACACGTGCGACAACGGGTTTAATTCTGTCCTCAATAATTTTTTTTGCAGTTTTTTCCGGCAGACTTGACGTAAACGAAACTATTAAAAACGGCTGTGCGCTAATATCGAATTTACTGGAGATTGGTTCATCTGCATCATCTGGTAAATCTGGTATTTTGGTTTTAACTTTGTTATTTACATCAACGAGAGCGAGGTCGGGATCTGTTCCTGATTCCATTTCAACGGCCACCATTGAAATACCTTCAACTGAATACGTCTCAATAGATTTTAAATTCTCCAAATCTGCTAAAGCGTCCTCAAGCGGTTTGCTTATTAACTGCTCGATTTCGTTCGGACCTGCTCCTGTGTATGTCGTTCGAACTAATATAAACGGGAATTCTACATCAGGATATAACGTAACTCCGAGCGTGA
Organism: uncultured Fretibacterium sp.; assembly: GCA_937900285.1. Classification (GTDB taxonomy): domain Bacteria; phylum Synergistota; class Synergistia; order Synergistales; family Aminobacteriaceae; genus JAFUXM01. The sequence goes on from CALCEM010000067.1 coordinate 10,201, forward strand.
AATAACTCGATATGCCTAACAATATCCATATAACAACAGAACACCCAGTAAAAACCGGGTGCGTAATACAAAATCTTATAAATCCTCTCATGAAAATTTTACCTTTTTAACCTTCATCGGAATTATTTATATTTAAATTATTATTGTGTCCTGCCATTTCGACAGCTCTGGAAATTTTTGCGCCGTCATATAAAACTCTGTTGCCACTCGTGATTAAAATATCTCCAACTTTTAAACCGGACGTTACAACAACTTGACCGTTGCGGCCTTCGCCAGTCGTGATCGTGACTTGTTTAGCAGTATCGCCCTCAGCTAAATAAACAGATTGATTATTTCCGCGATACATTACGACATTTGAAGGAATTACGACGACATTTTTTAAATTATTTACCATGAATCTGCCTTCTACATATGTGCCGGGCAAAATTCCAGAATTAGCAGACAACCCAACAACTACAGGGTATAAACCTGAACCGGCTTGAGCTTCGGGGCTAATGCGTTTTACAATTCCTTTGCTCTGATTGCCATCGACATAAATTTCAACTGGAGTATTTTTATTTATGCGCGAAATATCTTTTTTTGAGACCATTAATTCGGCTTCCATTGAACCGGGATCAACGATCGAAATTAAAGCGACACCAGCTTCAGCAATTTCACCGGGTTCAACGTTACGGGCTGAAACTATTCCGTTAATGCTGGCTTTTAAACTTGTGCGCTGTAAAGTTGTTTGAGTGCTTTTCATTTGCGCTTCAGCGTTCTTCATGGCCGAGTATGCGCTGTCGACTTCAGATTTTGAAATTCCTCCCTTTGCATTTAACTGCCTTAACCTGTTGTAATTTAATTTTGCTTCTTCGTAAGCTGTTTGTCCGGCCTGTACTTTTGTATCACGATCGGCGACTTGAAGAGTTATGACGGTCTGCCCGGCTTTTACTCTGCTTCCGATGTCAACCAAAACAGATTTTACGATCTCGCGTTCATAAGTCGTAATATTTTGCGTATGGGCAGATTTAGATTGACCGTAATAGCTCCGCCATGTTTCCCAATCTGATACGCCTATAATTTCAGTTTCAACAGGATATGTAATAATTTGTTCTTGTTCGAGCGACCGTAAATTTGCTTCTGCCTGATTTAATTTCGCCACGACTTGAGAGCTGACTAAAAATCCAAGTCCGATTATCCCGGCAACCCATAAGAGCACCCTTATACCTTTCAAAAATTTTAACATTTAATTATCCGCCTCCATTCGATAAATATTATTTTAACGCTTAATCTTGTATATAATCTGTACATTAATTTTTAAAATCTCCGCGATCCGTAATAATTTCATGTCCTATATTCTGCATCCTGCCGGAAAGACATTTAATGCACTGAGCAGACTCATCACCAGTACAAATTTTATTATCGTAAAGCTCGTATTTTTTTCTGACATTCACCGGCGATAAATTCGGCATGACAACATTTGCACCTGATAAAATTCCTTTTTCGCGCCCAACTGGATCAACAGTTCCGAGTGCTGTCGTCGCTGGTAATAAAATTTTTGGGTGAATAATTCTTATAATCGACAACAAATAACATGTCAGCTCAACTGTCCCGGCCATGAAATTTTTAAACGGCGTATCCTTATGCGGTATAAACGGCCCGATCCCGCACATTTCCGGTTTAAATTCCTCGATAAATTTTAAATCTTGCGCCAAATTTTTATTACTCTGAAACGGCGAACCAACCATAAAACCGCACCCAACTTGATAATTTAATTTACGCAAATTCCTTAAACATTCGAGCCTGTTATTAAACGACATTTCTACGGGGTGTAATTTTTCGTAATGATTTTTGTCCGCTGTTTCATGCCTCAATAAATAGCGATCTGCTCCGGCCTCACGTAAAATTTTATAACTTTTAAAACTGCGCTCTCCGATCGAAAGAGTTACGGCACAATCAGAATAATTTAATTTAAGCGCGCTGACAATTTCGCACAAAATCTCATCAGTAAAATAATTATCTTCGCCACTCTGTAAAACAAAAGTCCTAAAACCTAATTTATAACCTTCGTCAGCACATTTCAGAATTTCATTTTTATTTAACCTGTATCGCTCACAATTTAAATTACTTTTACGAAGGCCACAGTATAAACAATCATTTTTACAGAAATTCGAAAACTCAATTAAACCGCGTATAAAAATTTTATTGCCGTAAAATTCCCGTTTTAAATCGTTTGCATATTTCTTTAATAATTTTGTTGCTTCATGATTTCTATTCTCGATTAAAAATTCATATTCGTTTAATTCGAGCGAATGATATTTAAATAATTTTTCGATTAACTCAATTAAATAATTTTTCACTTTGAAAATGCTGTTTTAACGTTTACTCCTTCAAGATTTCCAATGCGTCCGGACAATGCTGAAATAACATCTTGAGGAGCATCGAGAGCAATGCTGATAATATTAATTTTTTTAGGTTTATACGGGACTCCCATTCTGCCTATAATATAATTTGCGTATTCATGTAAAACCGCGTTAAGCTCTTCAACCGAGTTAACATTTTCAACGATTATACTCATTACGGCGACTCTATTATTATCCATTTTTTATTTACCTCCTTGAAAATTAATGCTTTATTCTAATTCAGAAATTTTTAATGTAAATGATTTAATTTAATTTATTTTTGTGTGATAAAATTCAGCGATAGATATATTTAAATTTTAAATCCAAATTTTGAGGGGGTTGACAATTTTGCGGAAATCTCGGTATAATGTCGCTGGTCGCTGGGGGATTATGCGCATAATTTTAATTTAGTTCAGGGCTGTTTACATTCCAAGAATTTTAATCTATTTCACAGTAATTTTAATTTAAATTTTAATTTTGCGTATTGCCGGAGGGTTGTGGCATGACTCTCAGGGGAATATACGAAAGGTTCAGGAGGTTAGCCAGGAGGTTAGCCAGGAGGTTAGCCAGGAAAATTTATTTAGTTCACAAAAGATCAAAGCTCAAAAATAAAAATATTTCGATAATCTCCAATAATTGTCTCGGCGGATGTATAGCACACGATCTAAAAATAAAATTTAATTCTCCAACCATTAATTTATATTTTTCGCATGAAGATTTTTTAAAATTCTGTTCAAACTTGAAATATTATTTATCGCTCGAACCAGTTGAATATTTTGACCATGATAAAAAATGCCCGGTCGGAATTATAGATGATGTAATAATTTATTTTCTGCATTATGAAAATTTTAACGAAGCAAAATTAAAATGGCTCGAACGTTCAAAACGTGTTAATTACGAAAATATTTATATAATATTCAGCGATGCAAATAAAACATGTAAACGCGATGACGATTTATATAAAAAATTTGATTCACTGCCATTTAAAAATAAAGCATTTCTCGTTAATAAAAATTACGGTGATGTCAGCAATTTAAAAAATGTTTTCATAATAGATATTTCAAAAGTTGAGAACATCGACAATGCTCCGAGCCTTGCATATAAATCTAAATTCTCATTTAAAAAAGTTTATGATGATTTCGATTGCGTGAAATTTTTTAACACGAAATAATTAATTTATTCTCTCTGCTTGTTTTTAAGTGGAGGGAATTTTTATTATTTTTCGCAGGTGATAGAATACCCAAAAATAATTTTTTACAAAGGAGGATAAATATTTTTTATGGATGATAATTTTAAAAGTGTCATGAAAAAATTTTGTCCGCTATTCGTGCGCAGAATTTATAATGAAATTCGTATACGTTTTATAATTGCTCATCAACGTTTTGTAACTGCTCGTCAAAAGAAAATTGCAAGAAAACGCAGAAATAACGCCATTGAAAAAATGAAAAATTCACTAATTACAAAAATTAACGTAGGGGGGGGGGGGAACAATATTTTACTGCGGCGTAATGAGTTCAATCGCTGGGCTTATTTCTTCACCGTATGCTTCTGTTTACTCTGCGGCAAAAGCGGGACTTATAGGATTTACAAAATCATTGGCAAAGATCGGAAGAGCACACGTCTGAACTCCAGTCACGGCTAC
>CALCEM010000068.1 GCA_937900285.1 uncultured Fretibacterium sp.
AACCCCCGACACCCGGATTAAAAGTCCGGTGCTCTACCGACTGAGCTAGCGATTCTCAAACACAACGCGCCGTATTATATTATTACATGTTGAAAATTGCAAATACGAAATTAATTTAAAAAATAATTTATTCAGAATGTATAATCTAAAGTTAATATTGATTATGAAATTTATGCCAAAAATTAAGGAGCTTAAAATTTTGAACAGTCAAATATTAAAGAAATTGAAAAATTTAAAGGAGGAATTTAATGATGCAGCAAACACTGGATAATTTTGAGGTTTATGTTTCGGATATTTTGCAGCCCGGAACTATGCAGGAATTAAGAACGCTACGAACTCAATACACAGAAAAATTTATTACTGATTTGCAATATACTTCAGGCGTTGAACTAGTTGTAAATTTTATGGGAGTTGCAGAAATTCAAGATTTAAATCAAGCCCTCAACAATGATTTTAATTTGGGTAAATTGAATTTTTCACGGCATTTCATAGCGAGATTAATTTCAAGATTTTCGATGTCTACAGTAGATTTTTTAATGGTTCGCATCAGAAAGAGGTCAGCACATTGCAGAAAACATAAAACAGAACGAAGCTCAGGAGACGGCATTATGTTAGTTATGAATCCATTCACCAGAGAATTAATTACTATTTTTGTGGACTGCAGACAATAAAAATAAATAAAATTATATAAATAAATTCATGCATGATAAAATATTTTTTGGATTCCGAGAATTAAGGAGATGATTTAAAAATGGTCAGTCTTGGCAGTTATGATGCAGCTGGAAATTCCGGACTCAGCTTAATGAATAAGGCAATGAGTACTTTTAATTCTGCAAGTTCTAAAGTTCTCGAAAGCGGAGCTGATCCGACGAGCATAGCTGAAGCCTCGATGGATTTAAGTCAGTCAAAAGTTCAGATGGCTATGGGAGCTTACCTGATTAAAACCCAGAATGAATTAATGGAGACCTCACTTCAAATTTTCGGCATTGGTGGTAATTTTAGCGGAGTGTTTTAAGTTTTTTTACGGCTTATCCTGTTTAATTAAATTTTTGTTTGGATGAGCCGTGTTTTTTATATTAGTTTAAATTTTAATTTTAGGAGGAATAGAATAATTATTCAGACCGAGAAAATTATTTTAACTAACGGGAGAATTTACAGCTCGGACGGTTTAGCAGATAATTTAATAATTGAAAACGGAAGAATTAAAGCTGTATCCTCTGATGAAATTTCCGGCGGTAAAATCGTCGATCTTCATGGCCGTACCGTTTTGCCTGGCTTCTGTGATTGTAATTTGGATTTTGTAAACTGGGCCGCAGAACAGGAAATTTTAAATTTAAGCAGCTGCCAAACTTTAAGCGATATAACTTCAGCTCTAGCAAGTTATTCCAGAATAAACCCTAAACCCTTAAGAAATTGGTATATTGCGAAAAATTTACCTGACGGAATAGAAATTAATCATGACGACATCGATAATATTATAAGCGAGATACCCTGTTTAATATTTGGGAACGGCTTCGCAATTTTGAACACTCAAGCGATGATTTTATTAAATTCAAATGAGGACATGCTCGAAAACGAAAACGCAAATATAAATAAAATTCTGCCGAAATTATCTCATGACGATATTATTTATCTCGTTAAAACTTATTCAAATAAACTCCCCTCGCTCGGAATATCTGAAATTTGGATTAATATTGATCCTGAACATTCGGAAATATTTTCAGATGAGATTTATGACAGTCTTCCGTTTAGGTTGAGATGCAATTTTAAATTTACAAGTTCCGACGCGCTCGAAGAATTTTTATCTTCAGGATTAAGAACCGGCGACGGCCACCCAAAATGCAGAATAGGCGCAGCAATTATCCCGGATAATATTGATCCTTATGAACAAAAAAATATGATTTATATGGCACATATGTCGGGGTTGCAAGTTATTTGCGATTTTAATAAAACATGCTTAAACGTAATAGAACGAGTAAACAGAAAAACTCATAAAAGATCACGGGATTTAATAAAAGACCCGGAATTAAACGTATATGAAAGATTGAAAGTGCCAGGCTCTGGGGGAATCATCACACGCAACGATAAAAATTTAAAATCAGCGTTTCAAAAAGGCATCGTATTTTGTGCAGGTTCACCAGAAAATAAATTAATTCCGCCGTTAAAAAATATTTCCGATTTCATGAAAGAAAATTTATCGCCCGGAGGAGCTTTGAGTTTTTACACTTGGGGAGCAGCCTGGAACGGAAAAACAGAACACAGACGCGGAGAAATTTCGCAGGGTAATGATGCCGATATTGTAATACTTGAGCGCGATCCTTTTTTAATTCGAGCAGAAGAGGTCAGCACGATAGATATAGCCATGACTTTTTGTGCCGGTAACGTAGCGTATAATTCAGGGGCTTTAATGTAATAATTTAATAATTAACAGTGAGTAATGAGTAATAAAAATTTTCAAGGAGTGATAAATAAATATTATGCCTAGTAAACAACGTAAAGCAGGAATATTATTGCCAATAAGTTCACTGCCTTCAAGATACGGGATCGGTGATTTTGGAACAGGAGCGTATAAATTTGCGGAATTTTTGCACAGCGCAGGGCAATCAATGTGGCAGATTTTGCCATTAACGGCGATTGATTCAGGTTGCGGAAATTCTCCGTACAGTCCGACGAGCGCATTTGCTGGAAATTATATATTTGTCAGCCCCGAAATTTTAGCGGAACAAAATTTAATTTCACGTGATGCGTTAAATAATTTGGCAAAAAAATACGATTTCGATGAAAATATTGAAACCGCAAATTACGAGAATGCCCGCAAATTTAAAATTGAAGTCATGAATATTGCATTTGAAAATTTCAAGAAAAATAATATTTCTGATTTTGAGAATTTCTGTTTAAAGTCTCGTGAGTGGCTTGATGTATTCAGTTTATTTATTACTCTTAAGAATTTTAATAACGGTTTAGCGTGGTACGATTGGCCTGATGAATTTAAATTTCGCGACAAGACGGCGATAAATAATTTTAAAAATGAACATCGCGAAGAAATTTCACGGCAGAATTTTTATCAGTATGTATTTTTCAAACAGCAGGCGAGATTAAAAAAATATTTGAATAGTTTAAATATAGAACTTGTTGGAGATATTCCGCTGTATGTTACGCGTGATTGTGCGGATGTTTGGGAATATCCTGCGTTTTTTAATCTTGATGATAAATTAAACCCTATTACAGTCGCAGGAGTTCCGCCGGATTATTTCAGCGAGACCGGGCAATTATGGGGAAATCCTACATATAACTGGGATAATTTGGAGCGTTGGGGGTTTGCTTGGTGGCTAAAACGTTTAACGCATTCGATGAAATTATTTGATCGTGTCAGGATAGATCATTTTAGGGGGCTTGTAGCGTATTGGGCTGTTCCGTATGGTGAAAGCACTGCAAAAAATGGCGAATGGGTTCAAGTTCCGTATAAAAAATTTTTTGGTTGCCTGTTACAAAATTTTCCGGATATGCCTTTTTGGGCTGAAAATTTAGGAATAATTACGCCGGATGTAGAAGAGCTGAGAAAAAATTTTAAATTACCCGGAATGTTAATTTTACATTTTGCGTTTTCGGACCCTGCTAATAATCCTTATGCCCCTCATAATCATACGCGCGATAACGTTATTTACACCGGCACTCATGACAATAATACTTCACGTGGCTGGTTCAGAAATGATGCGAGCGAACAGGAATTAAAAAATTTCAGCGCGTATATTGGCCGGGATGCTTTGGACGAATATATTTTTACGAGTGAGATCGTGCGCATGGCCGTAAGTTCTGTAGCAGATAACGCAATAATACAAATGCAGGATTATTTGAGATTAGGGCCTGAAGCGAGGATAAATGTACCTTCGACGGCTTCCGGAAATTGGACGTGGAGAATGAGGCCGGATGCATTGAGCGAAGGTTTAGCCGGAAGAATCAGAGATGCGTGCAAATTATACGGAAGAAATTATATCAGGCTGGCAATCCGAATGTGGTCGTTTTTCCGCATGCACGATTGCATCTTGTGTATGGATTCAAGAATCGGCCGCCGACCTTCCGGCAGAGATTTCGCGGAATCCGCGAAATCTCTGCCGGAAGG